>NZ_JBHXRV010000002.1:33080-243033 GCF_042716745.1 Streptomyces sp. NPDC058663 | reverse complement strand
TGGGCGGGTTGTGGGGGGGTTGGGGGGGGGGGGGGGGGGGGGGGGGGGGGGGGTTTGGGGGGGGGCCCGGGGGGGGGGGGGGGGGGGCCGGGTGGCCGCCCCCCACCGGTGTACTGAGGGGGGGATCAGGCGGCGGGGCCGGTCTTGGTCTTGCGCCTGGTCGGGGTCTTCGGCGTCGCCTTCTTGGCGGCCGGGGTACGGGCGGTGGCCGTCTTGCGGGGCGCGGTCGGCTTCTTCGCTGCTGTCTTGCGGGGGGCGTGCTTCTTGGCCGGTGCCTTGTCGGGGGCGGTTTCGATGGCCGGGGCCGGCGGTGCCGGGGCGGGGGTCTCCTCGGCGGCCGGTGCGGGGGTGTCGGCGGGCTGGGGGGCGATGCGGGCTCCGCCGAGGGTGAGGGGGAGACGGTTGCCGTAGAAGGCGGCGAAGAGGTGGACCTGAAGGGTCAGCATCACCGTGTCGAGGTGCGGGGTGGTGTCGTCGAAGTAGCCGGAGGCGTTGTAGCGGGGCGTGGTGGGGCCGGTGGCGAAGGTCTGGAATCCCTGGCCGCGGAACTGGCGGCGGATGCCGAGGGTGCGGCCGTCGGTGTGGGCGAAGCGGACGGTCTGCGGGTCGGTGCCGGTGGTGTCGTCCTTGTCCCAGTCGTCGCCGAGGGCCTGGGCGACCTGGTCGGTGAGGACGTAGAAGTCGATGAGGGGCAGGCCGGTGGTGGGGGCGGTGCTCACGGTGGTTCTCCAAGAGGTGTGTGGGCGGGGTGCGGGGTGCCCGGGGCGGTGGGGTGCCGCCCCGGGGCAGGGGGGTTAGAGGGGGAGGTGGATGAGCACCGGGATGCCGGCGAGGTCCGGGCGCAGCGTGTGGCGGATGAAGGCGGCGACCTCGTCGGGCAGGGAGGTGAGGTGTCCGTCGGCGGTGATTCCCGCGAAGACGGCGGGTCCCTCAATGAGGTGGAAGTCGTCGGCCAGTTCGGCCTGGACGAGGAGGGCGTGCAGGTTGGGTATGTGGCGTGCGCGGTGGAGTCCGGCGAAGACGACGATGCTGGTGTGGCCCGGGGAGTCGAGGGCGACGATGGCTTCGGGTGTGTCGAGCAGGGCGCGGGCGAGGACCTTGGCCTGCTCGGGGCGGGTGGCGCCGAGGGTGTACTCGGTGATCTGGCCGTCGAGGGCGATGCGCAGGGCGGTGACGGTGTCGGACATGGGCTTCTCCTTGGTGTGGGGGCTGTGGTTTCCCCCTCAGCTCGTACTTAAATTCTACTAGGTTCATGGGGAGGGTCAACTGTGTTCATGCAGGTCAGAGGGGGTGTGGCTACGTCATGCACCAGCCGGAATCGCAGCCGACATCGAACGGCAGGACCTCCTGTGCCGCCGCCACCGCTCGGTTCAGCGGGCGGCCGGTACGGGTGAGGAATACCGGGTCCGCGCCCTTGCCGTCCCACGCCCGGCTCTCGTTCAGCGCCTTCTCCAGCGCACACGCCTTGAAGAACAGGGCGGGCCGGTCGCGGCGCATTTCCCTCCAGCTCCCCAGAGGCTTCAGCGGGCAGAACCAGCACGCCGACTTCGGCGGCATCGGCAGACCGGCGTCCGCGATGACCCGCTGGCAGTCCGTCCGGCGCAGCCCCAGGTCCAGCAGCGGGTAGACGACGTTCTCGTAACGCTCGGTGCGCCGGTTGTTGGCCCGACTGATCTCGTCCAGGGAAATCCCGACGGCGACCGTCGCCGGGGTGGCGGCACAGGCCCCGTGCGCCTTCAGCCACCGCCCCGTCACCTGGATCTTGAAGTCCCGGGTGCAGCCTCGCGTTCCGGGTGCCCCGTTCGACATGCGGATCGGGATCGGCAGGGCCCGCGACCCCTCCCGGGTCATACGCCCCCAGAGCGTTTCGGTGTTCCCGCTGCGCGTGGTGCGGTCCAGCAGGTGAAGGTCCAGGGCGTTCGTCTTCGCGTACGGTGCGGCCACCCTGCGCACGTACTCCAGGGTTTCCGGATCTTCGCTGTCTTCGCCGACGTTGGCGAACAGGAACGTCTTGAAGGGAATCTCCCCGCGGGCGGCCAGCACCATCAAGGCTGTGCTCTGGACCCCGCCGCCGTAGCTCACGGCGTGAAGGCTCACGCGGCCACCTCGGCAGTCTGCTCCAAGAGCGCCTGCATCCGGCGGACCATGGCGGTCATCTTCGCCTGCCCGAGCATCCGGTCCCGGTGCTCGATCGCGGCCCGCGCCTGCATCGCCGCATCCTCGACTGCGCGCGGGTTGGCCAGGGAGTCGTCACAGGCCACCGTCACCCGGGGGCCGAGCCCCCACACCATCGCGTTGACCGCCGAGCACGCCGCCGCGATCGGGTCGATGTCCACCATCGCCCACACGAAGTCAGCCGGGTCGAAGCCCTTCTGGCGGATCGCCTGCGCGGCAGAGCGGAGCATCCCCCCGGTGCCGGCCGCCGGGTCCAGGATGCTCGCCCCCGGTGCCAGTTCCTTCCCGCCGCCGTCGGCGATGGATGAACTCAGTTCCGCGAGAGTGTGCATGGCCATGACGTCGGCGACCGGGGGTGGGGTGTGGAACTCACCGAGCCCCTGCCCGGCGCCGGTCGAGCGCATCAGTGTCAGCGTCGGCGAGAGGACATCGGCCTGCGAGCGCAACCACGGGTCGGCGTGCCCGGTGAGGTCGAACAGACCCTTGTCGAGGGCGGTTTTGGTGACGGCGCGCACCACGTACAGCTCGTGACGGGCCTGGTGGTCCTCGTTCGCCCACTCGTGCAGAATGCGGGCCCGCTCCACCAGGTCGGGACGGTGCATCCAGTGCGATGCCCAGATCTGCCGGTACATCTCCCACAGCTCGTGGTCACTCTGGGCGAGGATCTGCGCCTTCAGGTCCGGGCCCTTGCCGTCCTTCTGCCCGATGAGAGCGAGCGTGGCGACGATGCCGATCGGTATCTCGATGCGCGTCCCGCCGTGGTTCTTGTGCCAGGTGTTCGCCACTGCCTCACCCAGGCTGAAGGCGTACTGCTCCGGGTTGGCGATCTTTCCCGTCGGCAGGGTGCGGGGTGCAGCGGTGCGTGTGGCCGGGTCTGCGTTGTTGCTCGCGCGGACGGATTCGGAGCGGGGTGAAGGGGGCTCGGGGTGGACTGTCGGCTTGGCGGGTGCCGGGGCGGGAGGCTTCGGGGTGTCATCGTCCTGGAGGGAGGCGAACAGGTCGAGCTGCATGGGTCATTCCTCGCGGGGTGCTGGGTGTGAGGCCGCCCCCGGCCTGGTGGCCGGGGGCGGAAGGGTCTGGGGTGGTGGGGGTTACCCCTCACCTCTTATCTAAATTCTACTAAGTGTGAGGGGTGGGTCAAATCCTGAACTTCGTTACTTCTAGCCGTGGTTTATCCACAAAAGCCCGTACGGCGTCTGGCGGAGCGTGCTCATCGCGCCGTGACGGATATCCGCGCGCAGCATCTCCCAGTCCACCCGCCCGGCGTCGTCCCGGTACGGGCCCACGTCCCATGCCGCAGCGGTGCCCTCCAGGTCTTCGATGATCTGGGCGAGCGAGACCCCGCACGCCGTCGCCTGCTCCCGGTAGGTGCTGTGCAGGAACCGCAGGTCCTCGCGCCACGCTTCGTCACGGGCCTGCCGTGCCTGGTGTGCCGACCTCCACCCGGCCGCGGGTGCGAGCGCCCCGCAGTCGACCAGGGCCGCCCAAGCGGCGGCCCTGTCCGCGGACACGGTCGCCGGGAGCAGCGCCACTTCCCCGATCACCAGCCCCGACCACTGGGCCCGGTCCTCTGCTCGTGCGCGAGTCTGGGCGTGCAGGGTCTTCGCGGCCCTGCGCGCCAGGGCCTCGGTCCGGGCGTTCTTCGCCGGAATCGCGTACGTCCATGACCCCCTGTCCTCCCCAGGGTCGTGAAAGACGATCCGCCACACCCCCAGCCGGGGAAGCCTGTCCTTCGCGTGTGCGCTGCTGTACGACATGGTGAAAGCCCTTCAGTGGTTCAGTGGGACAGCGAGGCGAAGTCGGCAACGGCCTGGACCCGAACGGCGGCCGCCGGGCACGGGTCGAGGAGGCGCCCCAGAGCCCGGTCGAGAGCGGCGGGGTTGCCCAGCCGCCTGATCCGGTCGACGGCATCGAAGGCGGCCATGACGTCCCGGACCGTGGTGGGGTGGGCGGTGCGGCACGTGCAGATGCCCGTCCGGTACGCCGCCAGAGCGGTGAGCGCACGCGGATGGTCGGCGGGGGCGGCGCACCCCCGGTGCCGGCTGACGGGTTTGTTGCGGCGCAGGTGGGAGTAGAAGCGCAGGCCCTGCCAGCCGTCGACCATGCACGTGACCTCCCACAGGACGTCGCTGCCGGGATATCCGCCGCGCCCTGCCCACCCGAAGTCGTCGATGCGGGTGAAGGCGCGCACGGCGCTGATCACGTTGCGCCGTGTTGGGGGCAGGCCTTCCAGGTAGCGGCCCGAGAGGGCGCCGTGGGCTGTGAGGGTGCTGCTCATGCTGGTCTCCTTGAGTGGGGGTGGGGAGTGCAGTGCACCCCCCACCCCGTCCGTCTAAAAACTACTAGGTTTGCGGGGAGGGGTTCCCCTTGCGGACAGCCGGTTCCCCTACTGGGAGGCGTTGGCCAGGAGGTCGGCCATCTCCTGGGCCGACCGCCTGCCGGACACGTCGTCGTACGGCAGCGTCGTGGTGAGGTCGCGCACCATGTCGGCGGCCGTGATTAGGCGCTGGCCGGTGAAGACGTGCGGCACCGACACCGACTTGGCGTTCACGCGCATCACCTCGTACCAGCGGCCACGGCACCTCACGAAGTCACCCTTGGTGAAGTCGGCCTTCGACCACACCTTGAACCCGTCGGCCTCCGCCTTCTTGATGACGTCCCGCCAGTGGGCGATCTCCTCCGTCACCTCCTGGTGCTCGCGCGCCAGTTCTGCGACCACTGCCGGGTTCTCCACGTCCCGGGGGTAGCCGCCCGCGGACTTGCCCGCCTGCCACTTCTCCACCCGGCGCAGCTGCGCCTCCAGCTTGGCTATCCGGCGGAGCGTTCGCGGCGGGTCGTTGCGGAATGCCTTGTAGCTCGCCGCCGCCTGCTCCCGGCCCGCCCAGTGCGAGGCACGGTCGCTCTCGGCGAAGCTCTTGCGCATCTTGGTGTCCATGCGCTCCCGGTAGCGGCGGTCCCGCCCCTCCGAGTGGTGCCCGACCAGGATGGGCTGCCCCGGCGGGATCGCGTCGCCCATGCGGTGGGCGCTGCCGGAGAGCGACGCCGACCGGGAAGCCGCGTTGTCCGCGTAGGTTCCGTACCGCTCCGCGCGGCCCTCCGCCCTCTCCTCACGGTCGGCTTCCGCCTCGCTGAAGGTGCGCCGCTGCTCCTCGTCGACGGTGACGGTCACCTCGAAGCCCTTGTCCCGCAGCCGGGTGGAGAGCAGGTTGATGCTGTAGGTGTCGGCCTTGCGGTCGCGGCTGTGCGGCAGGTACCAGCAGCCCAGCATCCGCGACCACTTGAAGCCGGAGCCGCCCCGGTGGCCGTAGGAACGCTCCTTGAGGATGTCGCCCGTGCCGTCGCCCCTGGAAGTCCCTTCAACGAGGGTTCCCTCCGCGCGGGTGTGGGTGATCGTGATGGTCATGAAGCGGGTCCTTCCGTGAGCGTGAGGCGCTGGCCGGTGTGCCAGCCGCCGTAGATGTCCTGCGCGGTCGAGTGGGGTGTCGTCAGCAGGTAGAAGGTGCCGGACGACGTGGTGTGCACGTCTCCGATCTCGAACCGGATCGGTGCGCCCTGCGCGTCGGCCAGGTGCGCGCCGTTCTCCTGGCGCATCCACACGAACCGGCCGGGGTTCACCGCTGCCTGCCCGTGCGCTGTCCCCAGGCGGCCAGGGTGATCGCGGTCGCCCACGACACGGTGATGTCGTCGTAGTCACGGGCGAGCGCGCTGGCCAGGGTCGAGGCGTAGGGGGACGAGGTGAATCCCTCCTCGGTGCCGGATTTCTCGTACACCCACTGGGCCGCGTAGTTGCACAGGTCGGCGGCGAAGCGTTCCTGCGAATGGCGCATCATGTGCCAGCCGGCGGTCCGGGCCTGCCAGGCGGAGGACAGCAGTACCTGGGCGCGGGCATCGGGTGCGGTGCGGCGCCACAGGAAGAACAGCTGGCCCGTGTTCTCGATGACGGGAAGATGGTTACCGTCCTGGGCGGCGACCGCCCGGCGGATCAGTCTGGTCATCAGGTGGCGTTCCTGGGTGACGCTCAGGGTGAACTTCCCGCTGAACATGCTCAGTTGTCCTTGCTGGCGGCGGCGATGGGGTGGCGGCGGGCCGCTTCGATGTGCCGCTGGGCGGTCATGAGCGTGCTTGCCTGGTGGTGGCGTCCGAGGTGGATGAGCGCGCACGCCTCGAACAGGAGCACCCAGTGGCATTCGGGTATCTGGTCGGCGAACTGTTCGTATTGCAGACGGAGTTGGCTGCCCCTGCGGCGCCGGTATGCCTGGCGAACGATGTGTTCCATGGCGGTGGTGGCCCGCCTGATTTGGGCGGAGTCCAGATCGAGTTCGGTGATGACGTCGCCGACTGCGAGCAGCGGCAGGCGTTTATGTGGCATGGGTATGCCTGTCCTTTTCCAAGAGGTGAGGTGCGATTGCCCGTACCGGATACGTGCGGTGTGGGGTCAGTTGGGGGCGTAGCCGAAGAACAGCCACGCTCGTGTACCGGCTTCGGCTGTGTACTCCAGGGCTCCGGCGGGTCCCCACTTGTCCTCGATGCGGGGGTCGAAGGCGTTGAGCAGTTCGTTGGCGCGCCGTAGAGCGGACGGGTAGGTGTGAGGTTCGGGGTCCATGAGGACGGCTTCCGTCTTGGTGGCGAGGCGGCCCGGAGCGCGGCGCCAGCGGCGCTTGACGGCGAGGTCATGGGCGGTGTCGAAGGCGGATTGCAGGTCGGGCCCGGTGCCGACGGTGAAGAATTTGGTGGTTCCCACGGAGTTCCTTGGCGGGTGTCGGTGCGGGGCGCACGGGCTATCCGGTGCGCCCCGGCGGGTTGTCAGCAGGAGGCGTATCCGAAGAAGAGCCAACCGTGTTCGCCCTCGGCAGTCTTGAACGGCAGAGCCCCGGCCGGTCCCCACTTGTTGCTGATGCGCGCGTCATCGGCCCGGAGCAGGTCCCAGGCGAGCGTGCTGGCGTCGGACTCCGTGCCCATGGCTGAGTCGATCAGTACGGTGTGGTCCTTCTCGTAGACGCTGCCGGAGTAGCCGCCGCGGCCGTACTCGTGGGCGGCTTCCTCGCGGGCGGCTCGGAACGCCTCGTTCATGTCCGTTCCCGTGGCGGTCGCGGTGAAAGCGGTGGCTCCCATGGGGTTTCTCCAAGGTTCGATTTGGTGTGGTGGAGAGGTGTTTCCCCCTCCCTCCTTCTATCTAAATTCTACTAGGTCTAGCGGGGGTGTCAACATATCCCCGCAGGTCAGAGCCTTACGGAAGCGGTTGATCCGGAACGGCGACCAGGGCGATCCCGTCGCCGGCGAGGCGTTGTGCCACCGCGTCCGCGAGGTGGACGCACTCCCACCACGACGCTCCCGGCAGCTCGTCGTGCAGTGCCGCGATCAACGCGGTTCTCGGGTCCGTCATGAGGCGAGCGCCAGTGGCTTGCGGCGCTGCTTGCGGGTGCGGATGCTCGCCGCTCCGGCGCTGCGCACAGCTGCACGCTGGGCCGTTTCCTGGCACGCCGCGCACAGCGGTTCACCCTGCCTGCGGTGCCCCGCCACCCCCGAGCTGGAGCCGCACGAACCCGCCCGCGACGGCAGCTTCGCGAGGGCCGAAACGCCCGGGGCCGTCTGGACGACGCGCCCGTCCACCCACAGGCGGGCGGCGCACACGCCGTCGAACCGGCTCTCAGCCGGGCGGACACGGTCGTAGCACTCCTCCAGGACCGGGCACAGCTCGGCGCACCTGCGCATCAGCGGCACCGCTGACTGGCGCAGCTTCTCCGGCTCGCGCAGCAGCGCGGATTCGGGGACGTAGGCACGGACACCGACGCACGGGGCGTCGCTCATCCAGGCGGCGGACTTGGTGGCGGCGATCACGGAAGGCACTCCAGGGGGAGAGTCAGAACAGGGAAGGGGAGCCGACTGCGGCGGGAAGGACCGCATCCAGCGCAGACGATGAGCTGAGGGCAAGCACGGCACGCCGTGCAGACCACTGGCGGTAGAACAGGTCCCGCCACAGCTCCGGGGTGCGGAAGGGCACCGGGCAGTCCAGGTAGGCGGCATCGTGCGCCTGCTCCGCGGTGACGGCCTGGTGCAGCACCCCGTAGCGCACGGGGGTGAGGCGTTCGCGGATCCGGCGGCTGACCTCGGCCCACGTCAGGTATCCGCACCGTCGCCCGCCGACGGCGTCGATCGAGTATTGGAAACCGTCGGGGCCGGGCGTGAACCGCGCGGCGCGGCCGGCATCCGGCTCGCCCTCCAGCCGGACGGCCGTGGTGGCGGCCGGGTGGAAGAAGGTGATGCCGTCGCCGCTGTCCCAGAGGGTGATGAACTCCAGCAGCTTTGCCGGGGTGAAGAAGTCCCGCACCGCCATCTGCCGGTCGTCGTCGGTCAGGTTCACCAGGTCCTCGCCCTCGGCGTGTTCGGGCAGGCGGCGGCATGTGCGCGTACCGCTTCGGTGACCAGTGCCAGGTCGAGGGAGCCGGGCGGGTCGCAGCACACATCCGCGGGCAGCGTGTCCAGGACCAGGCAGCGCCACGGCGGGTTCACCTCGTCCTCGGGGACGTGAGCGACGTGCCAGCCCGGCAGCGGGGAACGGCTCAAGGGCAGAGCCGTCTGGGAGGCGACGACGAACACGGTGCCGTCCCGGGCGAGGCCGCAGGCGGCCAGTCCGCCGCGCGTCTCGATGTACGGTCGGAGGTCTGCGGCGGCCAGTGCGTCGAGCACATCGCCGTACACGGCGGCGCCCTCGTGCTCCTCAGGTCCGTACTCGGCGCGCAGGGCCGCTACGGCAGCATCTACATCCACGATCCAACTCCTTAAAGTGTTGCGGCCTATTTCTGGGGCTGCGGAGTGAGGGCGCTTCGATTGAAGATGATGGCCTCGAAGTCGTCGTCCGTATGCGTCCTGTGCCCGGTGTCGACGCCGTAGCGGATGAGGTTGTCGTCGTCGGCCATGGCGGTGATGAGGCGCACGTGCACGTCCAGGAGGAGCTTCACCAGTGCGCTCTCGATGGGCCGGAGTATCAGGGTGAGGGTGCGCGGCCCCCACGGCTGCTGGGCGGTGGCGACGGAGATCAGGGCCCACCGTCCGCCGGCCAGGCGCTGCGTCCGGATGCGGTAGCGGTGAAGATCGACGATCACGGTGACCCGGTCGGCGATCGAGCGCAGTGTGCAGCCGAACCCGCTGGCGAGCGCGTCCGTGAGGTCGGCCTCGATGAACCTTGCGTACCTGGCGAGGTGCAAGGAGCGGGCGTCGCCCTGTTCCTGTTCCGTGTGCTGGTGGTCGGTCATTCTGGACTCCAAGAGGTGATGACGGGCCCCCCGTCTGCTCGAATTCTACTAGGTAACCATGGGGGCACCAAGCGGGAAGCTGCCGCAAGAGCATATCTATTTGTTGCGGCCTATTTGACCATCGTTTTCCGCCCCAGCTTCGCTGCCGCCCGCCTCCTTGCGGATCCGACGCATCTCCTCCAGCCGCTCCCGTGCGTGCGCCGACAGGTCACCGCCGCCCGGACGCTCCCGAACCTGCGCGAGCACCCGCTCGTTCGCCTCCCGCTCCGCGTCCTTGCACCGCTCCCTCTCTGCCTGTTTCTCCGCCTCCCGCTGCGCCCGAGGACTCGTCCCGCACGCCCGGCACGACTTCCCCACCCCCTCGGTGTGCACCGCACATCCAGCACCCTCCACACCAACCGCCGCAGCAGGCGAAGCGGCGCCGCCGCCCCCCTGCACGACACGAAGACGCACAGACGCCGTACCGCTCTCCTGCGAGACCTGCGGCTGCTCCCGCTCGCCCTGCCACTCCTCAACAGCAGCCCTGGGGGTAGGGGGAGTCTTTACCTCTGGATATTGGCTCTGGTTACTACCTATAAAGCCTGACCCACCTGCGACCGGTTCACCTGCGCCTGGTGAACCGACGCCTGAAAACCCGTCCTCGGTGCCCCCGTCCTCACCCCCGTGGTCCTCGCGCTCCCACCGGCGCACCATCTGACGCGTGAGACGGCCCGCCTCGAACCGGTCGTACTCCTCCGCCGCCCACTCCTGCGCCGTGTCGTACACCTCCGTCACCCGTCGCAGCGTCCCGTCCGCCAGCCGCTCCGTCACCACCCGGTAGTACCCGAGCAGCTTCAGCTCCTGCACCGCCTTGCGGACAGCGTCCCGCCCCTCCCTGCCCGCCTTCGCGATCGACTCAGTGCGCACCGTCCACGTGTCCGGCTTCGCGATCAGGTACGCCAGGATGCCCCGGGCCCGAAAGCTCAGGCGCGCATCCTCCAACGTCGCTGTGGGGAGCACCGTGAACCCAGTGCTGAGGTGGCGGCGAAGAATCGTCACGGAAGGGCCTCCAAGGCCGTACAGGCTGTTGCAGATGATCAGGAAGAGTGCGGGCCCGGCACCGCGTGCACAGGCCCGCTCGGGGGCCGTCAGGGCTTCTTGGCCCGGGACACCTTGATGGAACGGGCCGTCTTCTGCCCCGGCACCTTCCGACGAGGCACGACGATGCCCGCCTGACGCAAGATCGCCACCATCGCCTCCTTGTCCGGGACCATCGGCACCACCAGGTCGGCGTCCTCGAACTTCTCCACCAACGCCTGCACGTCGGTGTCCTCCTTGTCGTTTCCGCCGCCCCAACCCAGATGATTCGCCCCGTAGTTCCCCTCCGGCGAGTCATCCAGCATCGCCCGCGCCAGCTCCTTCACCCGCTTGCCCTCCCGGAACCTCTCGTGGGCACGCACGTAGTCCGCCAGCGCCTTCGCCCGGTCGGCGTCGTCGTGCACGAGGATCGTCTGCACCGGGGCCCCGGGCGCCGCACCCTCCCAGCAGGCGTCACGGAACGGGCAGTTGTCACACACCACGGACAGCCCCGGGCCGTCATGATCCCGGCGCAGCTCCTCCGGCGACTCGGCTTCCAGCACCCGGTCCACCCACCAACGGGCCTGCGTCGCCAACCACTCGTCGAAGGGAAACTCCTGGATCTCCTCTTCGCCGGTGTCCCGGCACACGAACCGGAACCTGATCCGCTGCACGTCCACCGGGCCCAGACGGTGCAGGTACCGCTGACCCGGCACATCCGCGAACCCCACCGTCCGAAGAAGGTCCGCGTACAAGAGGACCTGCCGCATCTCCGCCGCCGTCGGCCCGTACCGCACCACCCGGTCCCACACCCGCGCCGACTTCGTCTTCACGTCCTCCACGGTCACCACCTCGGCGGCCTTCACCGGACGATGCCGCTTCGGCAGACGGGCAGCGGTCGCCGCATCGAGCTGCACCACGTCGATGTGCCCGCGGACCACCCCGTCGGTCACCGAACGCTCGACCAGCCACCCATACTCGCGGCGCGCATCCTCCAGCAGCCCCTTGTGGATGTACGTCCCCAAGATGGCCGCCTTCTTGTCCCCGGCATGGGTGCGCTCCGCGCCGGCCACGATGTACCCGGCCCGGCGCGAACAGATCGTGTCCGACGCCCCCAACTCCCTCTGAAGCGAGCGCGGCCGGCGGGCATCAACAGCGTGGGCGGCATCCCAGATCGAAATCGGGTCTCTGCCGGTGGTCAGAGTGGTCACAGCATTTCTCCAAGAGGGCAGGCCGGGGCCCGGCCCACAGGCAGCAGGCCCCGGCGAAAAACAGAAAGGAAAGAGGGGGAGGGGTCAGGCGGCGGCGTACTCGTCCTCGAACGGCGGCTCCGCGCCCTCGTCGAACTCAAGCCCCTTCGCGGCAGCCCGCAGCCGGGCCGCCTCGCTGTCCTCATCGGGCTCACCCGTCGGATCGGACAGCACCTCGGGCTTCTTCAGCGCCTTCGCCTTCTTCTCGATGGCGGCCCGCACGACGATCACCTCGTCCCGGGTCAGCTCCGACTCCGACTCCACCTCGAACCACAGCTTCTTCAGGCCGTCCAACCCGGACTTCGCCGCCTCGTCCACCTTCGGCAACCAGGCCTCGGCCAAGTCGCCGGTCAACTCCGGAGCCGCCTCCGGCACCACATGGGAGACGCAACCCATCAGCCCGAACACCAACCGCTCCACCGTGAAGTCCGGTACCTCCATCGGCTTGCCCTCGCGGGGCACCCGGAACTTCAGGGACCGGGCGGCCACGATCTGCGGGGCCTCGTTCCGCCGCAGCCGCACCCACGCCGTCGCATCGAACGCCAATGACTTCTGGCCCTCGACCCGCCAGTCCTTCGTGTTCGGGATCGGGTCGCCGTTCCCGTCGACGGCCGCGATCTCCTTTCCCCGGGCCAGCATCACCACGACCCCCGGCATCGTCCGCACCAGGTACATCACCCGGTTCCACCGCTCCACCGCGTCGTTCCACAGGTTCATCGACGGCTTGATCTCGGCGTCGGGGTCCCGGTTCAGTTTCGCCTGACCCTTGTTGGAGCGGCGGGCGCGCCCGTTCGTCCAGTTCACGAGCATCCGCCACAGCAGCGACACCGAGTCGATCACCAACACCACCGGGGGCTCCCCGGCCGCAGCGGCACGCTTCGCCTCCGCGTGGACGGCCTCGACCTGGCCGAGGATGTCGCGGTAGGTGCCGTTGTGGACGACAAGCAGGTACTCCGCGCCGGGGACGGCGGCGTACTCGTCCGCGGTGTCCTCGCCGAGCTCCAGCCAGTACGCCTGGCCGGTGTGCTTCGAGCCGGTGAACTCGGCGGCGGTGAAGGACTTGCCCGACTTCTCCTCGCCCTCGATGAGGATCTTCGGCCACGGCACTACACCGGTGGGCTGCCGGGTCCGCAGCTTGGGAACAGCAGGGGTAGACATGATCTCTCCAAGAGGTCTAACGAGATGTGATGTTGCGGCCTATTTCAAGCGGCGCGAAGGCCCCGGGTCTCGAACAGGGCGGACCATTCCGGGTGCATCTCCAGTAGCAAGCGCACGTACCTGGACCGGTAGTCGTTGTTGAGCCGCCATGGATCACCGGACGTGGCCTTGCCGTACTGCCAGCGCAGCACCTCGAAAAGCATCCCGATGCCCACGCGCTTCAATCCGCTTCTCACGCAGTCGGCGGTCAGGGCCTCCAGCTTGGACAAGATCCACGGGTTGAGCTGGTGAAACGCCTCGAAACGTTCCTGGATGCTCAGCCCCGCGCCCCGCGTGTCCGGGTGTCGCAGGGGAGCGACGGGCAGCTCAAGCTGTACGGGAACCATGGTCCCCCCTCTCTTTAATGTTGGGGCCTATTCTGCGATACGAGTGAAGGTGCTCCGTGCGCCCCTCCCTCTCACTGATAATTCTACTAGGTTCGGGGGTGGGGTCAACTACGCCACAACGCAGCCGAAGCCCGGAAGGTGAACCCTTCCAGGCCCTCGACTTCGGCAGGGGGAGGAACTACTTCTCCGCCGCCAGCCCGCGCTTCATGAAAGCCGACCCCGGTCCGTCGTACGTCCCGGACTGCAATGCCTCTGCCACCGCTTCGTTTAGCCGCCATCTTCCGCCCCGGGAGCTGGCCATCGTCGCCTCGGCCGCATCCAGCACGTTCGTCAGCAGCCACACCCGCGACCCCGACAGGAGGTAGTCGCACGAGGGCAACCGCTTCAAGGCCTGCGTCACATGCGACTGGGTCACCCCGAACAACGTGGAGTATTCCTGTGCTCCTACGAGCGGCGGCAGCTCCCCCTTCTTCATCGGTCGAACCGTCGCCCCCTGCTCCGCTTGTAGTGCCTCCAGCTTCCCCACGTCCAGCTGCCGGCCGTGCTTGCCGGGAGGCAATGCCACGGACTCCACGAGGCCTCCGGGCCAGAACGGCTTCCCGGAAACGATCGCCGCGTCCTCATAGGCGAGGATGCCGAGCTGAATCCAGCTGTCACTGACCGAAGTCGGCGCGATGTTGTAGACGGACGCAATTTCCTTGCGGCCCAAAAGCAATGGCTTCGCCATGACGGTTCGGCTTCTCTCCTCGACAGACCCTCGTCATAGTAGAATACCGGCAGGCGGTTGCGGTTCGAGGCCGCTGGGCCCCCTCTACGCGCTGTTACGCTGAGCAGGCACTTTCCAAGAGGTGTAAGCAAGGCCCCCGTCGTTGAAGCCGATGCACGGGGGCCTTCACCATTTCGCCCGCCACGGCGTGGGCGACGACTGCAACGCCGCGAGTTCCCGCCGAGACCTCTCACGCGTACTACCAGCTGCTCGGTAGGGCCTGGTAGGTCCGCCACGGTTCGGCAGGTCGGCTCGGTAGGGTCGCAGCACACCGAGCAGGGAGGCAGTTGCATGTCCAGCGAGATCTTGATTGCCCAGACGACCATCGACGACGAAGAGCAGGCGAAGACCCTCGCGCGGGGCGCGGTTGAAGCCCGACTCGCTGCCTGCGCCCACATCGACCAGCCGTTCACCGCGATCTACCGGTGGCAGGGCGCCATCGAGACAGCGCAGGAATGGCGGATCTCCTTCAAGACCACCGCGGAACGTCTCCCCGAACTTGCCGCCTGGGTCGCAGAGACACACACCTACGACGTTCCGGAATGGATCACGCTGCCCGTCACCGGCGGGTCGGAGGAGTACCTGCGCTGGGTAGTTGAAGGGTCATCCGCGCAATAGAACTACTCAACGCCTCCGGCCAGCCTGAGGTTCCAGGCCGCGCCGGGGATCAGCAGACGAGCCGGCTCGCTCATGCTGCCTTGGCGAGCAGGGGGTCAGGCGCTGGTGCGGTTTCCCTGGTGTGCGGCGAGCGCGGCCTCGGTGCTGGGGTGGGCGGGCAGAAGGGTGTCCATCCCGGTGACGCCGAGCAGGCGGTCCAGCCGGTCCGGGATGGCCGCCAGGGTCAGGGAACCGTCGGCTTCCTTGGCGCAGCGCCAGATGCCGATGAGGGTGCCCAGACCGGAGGAGTCGCAGAAGGTGACGCCGGCCAGGTCGGTGACCAGGTCCCGGTGCCCGTCCGCGAGGAGGGCCAGGGCGCGGGCCCGTACGGCGGGTGCGGTGGCGATGTCGAATTCGCCGGACAGCGTGATCACGGCGAGGGTGCCGTCGGTGTGTGGGACGTCGATGTGGAATGCGTCGGTCATGGGCGTCGGTTCTCCTGCCCGACAGGGGCGCCGGCGGGTGCGGTCGGGGCGGCGGCGCTGTGGGCGGTGGTGGTGATGCCCGCAGGGGCGGCATCGGGGGTGGGAACGGAAAGAGCCAGCAGGGCCACGTCGTCACGTTCGGTGTCGGGAAGGGTGTCCAGGAGCGCGACGGTGTCCTCGATCAGGGCACCGGCGCTGACCGGCGCCTGTCGCTGGGCCAGGAAATCGGTCAGGCCGGTGTCGGCGAGCATGTCGCCGTCGGCGGTGCGGGCTTCGGTGAGCCCGTCGGTGTACAGCAGCAGTCCTTCGCCCGGGGCCAGGTGCAGGGTGAGTGAGGCGAACGCGGCTTCGGCGAACGCGCCGACCAGCATGCCACCCTTGGCCCGGACCGCCTCGACCTGTACGCCGCCGCTCTCGGTGGGGCTGAGGCGGTAGGCGGGCGGGTGGCCGCCGGTGGCCAGCGTGACGGTGAAGCCGCCGCCCGGGGCCGGGTCGAGCAGGCCGAAGACGGCGGTGCAGAAGCGGGTACCGACCGCCGGGTCCAGCAGCAGCGCGGTGTTCAGGGCTTTCAGCGCGGCGGTGGGGTCCGCGTCGACGAGGGCGGCGGCCCGCAGCGTATAGCGGGTGAGTGAGGTGACCGAGGCTGCTTCGGCGCCCTTGCCGCACACATCGCCCAGGAAGAACGCCCACCGTCCGCCGCCGACGGGGAAGACGTCGTAGAAGTCGCCACCGACTTCCTGCGGGGATGCGGTCTTGTAGTGGCAGGCCAGCTCCAGCCCGGGTACGGCGGGCAGAGCGGGGGGCACCAGGGTGCGCTGCAGGGTGGAGGCGAACGCGGCGATGGCCACCTTGTCCCGCTCCGCACGCTGCCGGGCCTCTTCTTCCGCCCGGCGCTTGTCCTCCTCGACCTTGCGGCGCTCCTGCTCGGCGCGCACGACGTGCAATGCCGACAGCCGCAGCTCCAGCTGATCGCGCACCATCGCGGCCAGGTCCGCGAGCGTGGCCGAATCCGCTTCGCTGATCTCGCGGGGGCGGGTGTCGAGGACGTTGACCGTGCCCAGCCGGTACCCGTCGGCGGTGATGATCGGAGCGGCGGCGTAGAACCGTACCCCCATCGGGCCGGCGACCAGCGGGTTGGAGCAGGCGACCGGGTCGAGCGAAGTGTCGGGGATGACGGTGGTGTCATCGGTGAGCACTGCCGAGGCGCACAGGCCCGGGTCACGGCCGATCTCGGTGACGCCTTCCAGGCCGTGCGTGGCCTTGAACCAGATCCGGTCCTCGTCCACGATGGTCACCGTCGCCACCGGCACCTCGAACAGCCGTGCCGCGAGCGCCGCCACCCGGTCGTAGGCACCGTCCGGAGGGGTGTCGAGGATGTCGTACCGGCGCACCGCCGCCATCCGCTCCGCCTCGGCCGACGTGGCCAAGGGCCGGTTCGGTGCTGGGGCAGGCGTGCTCGTTTGTTCCGGCATGTTCCTCGTCTCGCTCATCCCCCCAGGGCACCGACCGGACAGCCAGCACTCCAGAAGCCTACCCACAGCGGCCCGACGCACCGTTCCGCCACCGAGACGCGTTAAACGACCGCCACAGCGCCGACTCGACGCGGGCCATCGCTTTCCACCTGATCGTTTGAGACCGGCCTTCATCTCGTCGGCTTGAGCATCGGGCGTAGTCGCGACGCAAGTTCTCTCTGTACTGTTCGAGCGATGGAGAACCCGACGAACGCTGGGACAGACCAGGCGCTGGACATGAACGAGCCGCGCTTCTCCGCAGTGCCTTCCACCGATGAGGGCGTTCCCATCCTGCGGCTGAGCGGAGACCTCGACCTCACCACAGTCCCGCTGCTCATGGAGGCGGTGAACACCGCCATGCACGCTCATGGCCGGCAGCGGATCGTGTTCGACTGCACCGGCCTGGCCTTTTGCGACTCCAGCGGCCTGAACTTCTTCCTGCAACTCCATCAGGGCACCGGCCCCTCCGACGGTCTCGTGCTCACACACCTCGGAGCGTCCCTGAAGCGGCTGCTGGACATCACCGGCGCCGACCAGGTCCTGACCGTGGCCCCCAGCGTCGAAACCGCCCTCGCCCAGCTCAGACCCTGAATCCAGGTTTACATCCACTGCGCTCATTCAAGGCCGGGTAGGCGGACATGCCTGCTCAGAGATCGGGAAGCCGACATAACAGCCTCCGGTTCGCGAGAACGAAAGGAAGAGCGCCGTGGCCGTCGAACGAAACCTACGAAACGAAGAAGCCCTGAACACCTTGGCCGTCGAACAGACCTGGAACTTCCCGGGGGTACTGAGCAATGTGACCGAGGCCCGCGCAGGTGCAGCCGTCTTTCTTCGCAGCCTGGAGCGTATCCAGCGGCCGGCCTCGCCCGAGGCGTACGACGATGTGCTGATGGTCGTCACCGAGCTGGCCTCCAATGCCTACGCGTACGCACCCGGCCCCTTCAGCCTCCGGCTGAGCGCAGTGGCCGACACCGTGCAGATCGCATTGACCGACACCAACCCCACCGCACCCAAGCCCCGTCCAGCCGACCTCACCGGGCGCGGAGGTCTTGGCTGGCACCTGATCAACACCGTCGCAGATCAGACCATCACAGTCCCCGAAGACGCAGGGAAGACCGTGCACGCCTTCCTTACCTGGTAACCACCGCCGCCGCGATTCACAACCATCGGGCGGCACGCGCGCATCAGATCAGCCGCAGCCAGCCGGAAACCGGCGACATCCAAAGAGCCCTGGCAGCGTCCGCGACGAAGGCAAGGCTGAGCCCTTTGTCCCCACCGCTGCGCTCCTTCGACCGCCCCGTGCCCGCCATACACCAAGCCCACATCTGAGCGGAATTCCTGACTCAGAAGACCAGATGCTGGGCGAGTTCCCTCTCATTGTCGGGGAGGTGGACGGCGATAAACCGTGCACGCTCCCTTCCCATCGTGTTCGGGCGTGCCTCCGTCGCCGCAGCGAACTGCCGTGTGACGTGAACCCCCTGGTCGACGTTGCCCCCGCGTAGGAGTGCAACCGCGAGATCGCCGAGGACGACCACCCCGGACTCAGGCAGGTCGGTGCCCAAGCGGTTCAGGGCGACGTCTGCGGTGGTGGTGAGTTCTTGCCGGCCGAGCTGCCCATACACCGACAGGGCCAGGGAGTCCAGGCGGTAGGGGGTCATGAACTGGACCCACGGCTGCTCGCTGGCGGGCTCGGCGAAGTCGTAGACGACGCGGGCACGGTCGAGGGCACGCAAAGCGTCGACATCAGCCCGGGCGTGGGCGGCTTCCTCTGCATGCCGACCGTGTATCCAGGCCGCCGCTGTGGCATTTCCGCGGCCGCGAACGTACTCGCCCGCCTGGACCAGGCACTCCACCGCCTTCGCGGGCGTGGCGGCACCGTAACTCGCGTAGGCCAGGGCCAGGGCACGCAGAGGTGGATGGCCGGCTGCGTCTGCGCAGTCCGAGGTGACCTTGTAGTAGGCGCGGGCACGGTCGTGGTCGCCCAGATCCCATGCGGTCCATCCGGCGAGCGCCGCTGTCTCACCCGCTGCGATCGTAAGAGCCCTCTCGTGCTGGCTGGCCCTTGGCAGTGCTGCGGTGATCGCATCAAGGTGCGCCTCGACCATGCCCTGAAGCTCACGTGCCGTGAGGTGGCGCTCGCTCACGTGAAGGGCGCCCGCACGGTCGATAAGAGCCGCCGCTGAGCTGGCGTCGATCTTGCTCCCTTTGCTCAGCGCGTAGGCGAGCCGACCCCAAGGTTCGGCAGCTGCCGAAGCCCCGACGATGGCGCCCCCGAGCAGAGTGCGACGTTTCACGTCGTCCGGGTCCTCTCCCTCACAGCGGCGCCTCCGCTTCCGCCTGGCACGCGCAGTAACCGCTTCTCGCTGTAACTCCTCCGGGTTGATACCGCAGACCACCGCGACGTAAGCGAGCGTGTGGTTGGTCGGGATGTGCTCACCATGCTCGTAGCGGTTGATCTCGCGCCGGGTCATGGTCTCCCGGCCGGAGACGACGTTGATTGCGGCGGCTTGCTGTTCCTGCGTGTGGCCGGCTTTTCGCCGGAGCGTACGGAGCAGTTCGCCGAACGGATCTGCTGGCATGAGTGTGACCTCTGTGGGCGTCGGAATCCAATCATGGCCACAACTCCCCCCGTAAATTCCCCCCTTGACAAAAATTTCCCCCCTTAGATTCCCCTGGTGGGCGTTGTGGGGGTGCGCTGCGATAGACCCATGACCAAGCTCCGCAAGGCGACATCGTGCCCGGCTGACAGGGGCACCGACAGCATCACGGCCCCTGCCCGTGGGGCAGGGCCCCGGAAGGCGAAGGCAGAGACAGGGAAGGCCACCACGGGCCATCGGGACCTGAGCGGTCCGGCCCTGAAGGTCCACCCGCAGACACAAGATGCCAACCGCGGAGAAGCGGGGTGCAGGGTCTTCATCGAGGCGTTCGCGCCTGATGCCGCGCACGTGAAGGGGATGCGGCACTCCACCGCTGCTGTCCTGAAGGCATGGGGCCTCCACGGCCCCGCGGTCCCGGAGATCGTTCTCAGCGTCTGCGAGCTGGTCACGAACACCATCGTTCACGGGTGGGGCGACGCAACTCTGCGGATCAGGTACCGAGACCGCGTGGTGCACATCGAGGTGACGGACGACAATCCGGCGCCGGCCCGTCTGCGTCCGGCCAGCAGCGGCGACGTGTCAGGGCGCGGACTGGCTCTCATCGACGCGTTCGCGGACGGATGGGGCGTTTCTAACGACGGGCGGACGACGTGGGCAACATTCCTGACCGCCGCCGGAAGGCCGTGATGGCCGCCACCATGGGTACGGTCGGCCCACGTGGCCGCCGAGTTGCACATGAGGGACGGGAGTTAGGCGGCCATCTCACTCCGTATCCCGTCGAGGGCGGCACCCGCCGCGTCCCGCACGTCAGGCAACTGGCCTGCGGCAGTGCGGATGATGCGCTGCAACTGATGCGGAAGACGTTGACGGACCGCTGCTCCGAGCGCCACCGTCAAGGACTCCTCAGCCCCGGTGTGGTCACCGCCCAGGAGCCGCACCCGGGCGCTGGTGATTCGGGCGATCACCGCCCACTGAGCACCCGTCCCCATTGCGTCCGGGGCGTGGTCGACGAGTCGTATCGCTGCGTCCGGGCGCCCAGTCGAGACGAGCCCCCGCAAACGGATCTCGTGGAGTGCGAACGGGTTGAACAGCGACGTGTGTTCCGCATGGTCCAGCAGGCCGTCCGCCTCACGCACGACGGAGTCGAAGAGGGCACCGTCGCACAGGGCCCCGGCCGCACGGGCAAGGAGCGGGAGAGCTGCGGCGCGGGCGGTGTCGTCGGGCGCCAGCGCCACGGCCTGCTGCAGGCGGTCGACAGCGGCCCCGGTGAGATGAGCTTTCCGCAGCTCGTTTCCGTGCATGCGCAGCACCTGCGACGTGAACGCAGGTTCGTCGAAGTACTGGGCGATCCTCAGGCTCTTGCCCGTCCAGCTCGCGGCGGTCGACAGTCGTTCCTCGGGCAGAACGTTCCCCAGGGCGACGCCGAGACCGACCCTTGCTTCGGCGAGGAGGCGCAGCACGTCACGTTCCGTGTGCCCGTCTTCGATACGCGCCTCCAACCGGGCCACCAAGGGCCACAGCTCCGCGACGGCTTCGGAGGCGTGACCGGACTGGCGGGCAATCTCCGCGAGCCGCACCGTGGACTGGCCGAACTGGAGCATCGCCCGGTGGTCGGTGTCGGCGGCGTCGGTGACGCCCAGGACGTGCGGGGGGATGCGCAGCTGCTCTGCGACATGGCGTCGTGCAGTGGCGTCATTCAAGGGCCGTTTGCCCAGTTCCATCGCCGACACCATCGTCTTGTCGTAGCCCAGCAGGGACCCCAGCTCGGTCTGGTTGATGCCGTGCACCGTCCGGTAGAACCGCAGGATCGGCCCCAGCTCACGTGCGGCAAGAAGCGCCTGCGCCTGGGGGGTTGCCCAGTGCCACAAGGCGTGGCGTGCGGACGGCCGGTTTCCCACCTCGCTGCCAGGCACCTCGCCTCACCCCCGGCGCCTGTGCCAGGCGGCGATCGACTGCTTGTACCCGTCGGGCATGTGCAACCCAGGAACCTCGTCGGCGCTGAACAGGCCCACCTGCTTGTGCTCGTGGCTGAGCACCGGCGTGGTGCCCGGGGTGAGGACGGTGCAGCCGTAGGTGACGATTACGACGCGCCGCTCGGGCTTCGTCTCTGGCAGGGGCTGGTAGATCCACACGTCCAGCAGCGGACCGGCCTTGACCGTCCATCCGGACTCCTCGCTGATCTCCCGCTCCACGGTCTCCTCGGGGGAGGCGTCGGAGGGTTCCAGACGGCCGCCTGGCAGCTCCCACTCCTCACGTTCGTTCTTGAGCAGCAGCACGCGGCCCAGTGCGTCCAGGGCTACACCTTTGACGGAAACGGGCCAGGTGGGGGGCGTGTAGGCCATCGCAGTCCCTCACGTTCGCGGCGGTTCGCGGGTCGTCGGAACGTAGCACGCGGCCAGCAACTCGCGGACCGGCTGGGCGATTTGAGCAGGTCGACAATCTGTCGCTTTACCCCTGACCCGTACGCCCTCAGGTTGGTGTTCCACCCGACGCGAAGGAGTCCCGGAATGCGCCACGCCTCCCACCCGCGGCCGGACACCGTACTCACCCACCACCACGTGAACACCACCCTGCCCGGAGCTCTGGACCGCATCGCCGCAGGACTGCGGCACACCGGCCTCGTCACCCTGACCGGGCTCTCCTCCCGCACCGACGTGCTGACACTGGCCACCCGGCTCATGACCGTCACCGCGCACCGAGACTCCGACTCCGACGGCCTCACCACGCTCTACGACACCGGGCGGCATGCCCACCGACCCGGATTCGCCGGCCTGGGGAACGGCCCTCTGGAACCCCACACGGAACGCTCCGGCACCCCGACGCCGCCCAGACTGATGCTGCTGGTCTGCGGGCAGCCCGCAGAAACCGGCGGCGACTGCCTCCTGGTCGACGGCTGTGCCGTCCACCTCGACCTGAGCACCCGTTCCGGCACAGCTGCCCGGGCACTCAGCCAACGCCGCACCGCCTACTTCGGGGGCGGTGACGGGCACCCCTCACAGGTCTTCACCGTCTACGACGACCAGCGTGTCTCCGTACGGCTCCGACTCGACGGACTGGCCCGGTTCAGCCCGATCGTGCAGCCCCACCTGCCCTTGCTCCGTACCGCACTCCAGCGCCACCAGGTGCGGCTGCCCCGGGCGCCGGGGCAGGGCTACATCCTGGACAACAGCCGCTGGCTCCACGCCCGGAGCGCATTCACGGGAAACCGGTTGTGCTGGCGGGCCCTGGGCCAACCGCGGTTCCCGATGCCCCAGGGCTTCGTACCTGCCCCCGCCGCACGCACGGTACCTGTGCTGGTGGGCTCATGACGGCCGGCAACAGGCACACGTCCATCGCCGCGGTTCCGCTCCGGCCGACAGCGGCAAGCAGCAAAGTCCCCGCTCAGCTCTGCGGCCCGGGACTGCGGGGTGCCGCGTGAACGACACGATGCTGCTACCCCGGACGGAAACCCGTGCGCTGGCCGGGTACTGGGTGCAGGTCAACGGCTACCGCGCCGCGACCGGTGTCCAGCTACAGGGCTACCAGCTCGGCGGATACGCGACCCCCACCGAAGCCCGCGCGGTGGCACAACTCCGCATCCGCGTAAGGCGAGTCGCCTGGCGGATGGAAGGACTCGCCGCGCAGAGGTCGGCCTTCGAGTGGCTGACCAACCGCTGGGCCATGAGCCAGATCCTCACCTCGCTCGCCGATGAGCAGATGTACATGCACCTCGTCACCGACGGCGACGTCACCTACGAGTTCTCCGCCCGGCCGGTCTACCTCCCCGGCCAAGAGCAGGACCGCACGCCGTGTGACGTGGTGCCGATCCGTACGGGTGCGACCCCATGACCTTTCGCCGAACCGGAGAACGACCATGACACCTCCCCCTGTGCGCAGAGACATCGCCCGAGACCTTGTGGATAGGGCCAACGCCTCCATGCAGTACCGCAGCCGCCTGGTGCGCGGCCTCCTCACCTCGGAGGAAGAGGAGATGGGCGCGCTCCAGGAACGAGCGAACGCCGTCGTCCTGAGACGGCTCCTGCACCAGCACGGCTGGCCCGGCCACACCCTCGTCGGGGAAGCCGGCGCGACCGCCGCGTGGCGGCTCGCCCTCCACGCCGAGCGCGAGCCGGACCTCCAGCACATGGCCTTACGGATGCTCACCACTGCCACCGAGCACCGCGAAGCCACCATCCAGCAGTGGGCCCACCTCCACGACCGGTGCAACGTCACCGCCGGCCACCCCCAGCTGTACGGGACGCAGCACCGCTTCCGCGCCGACGGCTCGTTGGAACTCCTGCCGGTGAGCAGCCCGGACACGCTGGACGTACGCCGCCGCAGCGTCGGCCTGCCACCCGTCACAGAAGTTCACGACGCGCTGCGCCTGCGCTACGCACCCAGGCACGACGGCGACCAAGCGGAACCGGACCCGCCCGTCGGCCACCGGATGGCTGCGCGAGCCGACCTGGTGGGGGCCTCAGCATGAACAACCCCGCCTTCGAGGATCAGCAGTACGTCACCGCCGCGAAGCCCGCCCGCATCTACGACTTCCTCCTCGGGGGCAAGAACTCCTACCGGCGTGACCGGCAGGCTGCGCTCGCGGTGCGGGAGGTAGCTTCCTGGACCCGGTCGGCCGCGCTCCTCAACCGCGACTTCGGGCAGCGCAGCACGCAGGTTTCCTTGAACCGGGGCATCCGCCAGTTCCTTGACCTGGGCTGCGGGTACCCCGCGCACTCCCTCAACCCCGAACACCGCGACCTGCACGAACTCACCGACCGCACACAACCCGGCTGCCCAGTGGTCTACGTCGATCACGACCCCTTCGTGGCCGCGCACGCCCGCGCCCTTCTGGACACCGGACCGCCGGACCGGGTCGCCGTTGTAGAAGCAGACATCCTGCACATGCCCGCCCTGCTCGCGAACCCCGCCCTCTGCGCTGCTTTTGACTCGACGAAGCCCGTGGCTGTCAGCATCCACGACACCCTGGCATGGAACCCGGACGACACCGCAGTGGCCCAGGCACTACGAGCTCTGCGGGACTGGATGCCCTCAGGCAGCACCCTCTCCATCACCCACCTCTCCGACCACTGGCGATCCGACGTCGTGCACCGAGCTGCCGACACGTACAACGCGCACGGCATCGCTGTGCGTCCACGCTCGCGTGATCAAGTCGCCGCGCACTTCGGGGACCTCACCCACCTCGGCCCCGGCCTCACGCCCGTAGGCGCCTGGCATGAAGACAGCCCGTTCGCCCACCTCCCGCCCGAACACTCCTCCGCCTTCGCCGGCATCGCGGTCAAGGGTGAGCCGAGCAGACACACCCCGGCCGAGGAACTGCGCCCCCTCACCGCCGAGGAGCGCACCGTGGTGACCTACTTCGCACTCGGTACGTCACTGACCCAACTGGATGAGCTGCACGGCATCAACCGGCACGAGGCCCGCATCCTTCTCCACGCAGCACAGAAAGCCCTCGGCGCCCGCACCGCCCGCCCCTACGAGCTCGTGTTCCGAGCCGTCGCCGCCGAACAGATCCCCGCACCGCCCCCGCCCGCCACGGCGCCTTCCGCCCCCGCCTTCGTGTTCCTCCACGATCTCGCTCACGGCAAGGACACACGTGCCATGGCCAATGACGATCAGCGCAGCATCCTTGGGCTCAACGCACTCGGCAAGGCGGTCCTCGCGGAGCTGAAAGCCAAGAGCTACCCGCACGCCGTGTACCTCCAATCCGCCCTGCTGCTCGCCGTCCCTGCGGCAGACATGACCGCCATACGGAAACGCGCGGCTTCCGCGGGCACGGAATTCCCCTAGACCGGCCGCCCCACGGTGCGTGCACATTCACACCGCACCCAGGGGCGGCCTACCACTCGGGTTTTGTCCACCGGCCGGGCGGACGGCAGCCCCGGCCCATCGGCCGCCGACGGCCGGACCTGCCCGGGCACAGCGAGAGCGAACCATCCGGCGCAGGCGACGGCTACGTCCGCAAGGCCCCGAGGAACAACCGGCCCCTCAGACGCACACCGATCAGGAGGACTGATGATCACCGCGCCCACAGCGCCACCGCTTCGTCGCACTCCGACGGCCGCTGCCGACCCGTTCGACCTGGACGTCGTCGTCCAGTCCAGCGAGCCGACCGTCACCACGACCGCATCCGCAGGCGGCTGCGCCGCCACCTGCGCCAGCGGTTCCTGCACCTCCAACAGCGCCTGACCCACACAAGCCACCGGACCGGTCCCACGCCGTTCCGGGCGCCGTCACCCGGCGGCACGAACAGGAAGACGGCCACCTCGGCCGTCCCACCCCGCGAAGGAGACAACAGCTCATGGAGAACGACGAATTCGACCTCGACATCAGCGTCCTGGAGTCCACCGACGGCACCGCCGCGCTGATCAACCTCACCGACGACGGCTGCGGCAGCACCTGCTCCAGCCCGTGCGCCACGAACGTCGCCTGACCCACACCCACAAACCCCACCCGCAATCTTGGAGGTCCCGCATGGACGGCGCAGCGATACCGCAGCTGGCCACCCCGGCCGACGACGCGTTCGACCTGGACATCAGCGTCCTGGAGTCCGGTGACGGCTCCGCGGCCGTGATCAACCTGACCGACGACGGATGCAAGCCCAGCTGCAAGGGGTCCTGCGCCACGAACGTGGCCTGACCTCACGCTCCCACCGGTGCTGGCCCCCGCGACGTACGCCGCGGGGGCCAGCACCGGCCACTGACACGGAACCGGAAGGGCTCATGAACATGAGGCGCGACGTGCTGTACCAGGCCGCGGACACCGCGCTCGTCCGCGCGGCTCGCTACGTGCGATTGCCGCTTCCCCCACTGCCGGACGTGTCCGGTGACGCTCCGCACGACGTACGCCTGTGGCACCAGTGGCTCCGCACCGTAGCGAAGTGCGGCGAATTCACAGAGATCATCACGCACGCCAACCCCGGCTTCGCACGTCACCTGGCCACCCTGTGCGCAGCCCCCGACCCGCAGGCCCGCCAAGTACGCCGAACCCTGGTGTCGGTCCTTCGGTACGTGCGGCGGATCGAGGGCCGGGCCACCCCAAACGGGCTGGTCGCCGGCGTCGCCCCCGTCACGTTCGGGTCGTGCACCCTCGTGTACTGGGGGCCGTGGCACCGAGCACGCGCGTGCGCCGACGGCGCATGGATCGCCGACCTCGTGCAGCGGCTGGAGGAGGACCCGGCCCTGTTGCGCCGACTGCCCGTGATGGCAAGCAACACCCCCTTCATTCGAGGGGAACGCCTCGTGGTGCCCTACCCCTCCACCGTTCAGGCGAGGGGACGCCCCACGGCGGAAGTGTCGATGCGGTGCACCCCTGCCGTACGTGCCGCCCTTGAGCTGGCCAGCTCCCCGATCTCCTACGACCTCCTCGCCGAGAAGCTGCGGGGCGGCTTCCCGCATGTGCCGCCCGAACGCGTCCGAGCCCTCCTGAGGAGCCTCGTCCGCCATGGTGCGCTCATCACGTCCCTGCACGCCCCGGCCACCACACCCGACCCCCTCGACCACGTGCTTCAATGCCTCGAAGCGGTCGCCGCCGACGATCTTCCCTCCTGCACGCAGGTGCTGGACGACCTGCGGGCCATCCACAACGGGGTACTCCAGCACAACCGTGCCCTCGGCCCGTCCGACGGCCACCGCCTACGGGTAGCCCTCCACAACAAGATGGTGTCGGGCGCCGCCCCCCGGCCACTCGCGGTGGACCTGCGCCTGGACTGCGCGCTGGTCCTGCCCACGGCCGTTGCCCAGGAGGCAGAGAATGCAGCCACCGTACTGACCCGGCTCACACCGGCGCCCTTCGGCACACCCGGCTGGAAGGCGTACCACGGGCGCTTCTTCGAAAAGTACGGCATCGGGTCGCTGGTGCCGCTGCGCGACGTCACGGACCCTGATGTCGGGCTGGGCTTCCCCGCCGGATACCTCGACAGCCCACCGGAACCGTACGAAGGTCTCGCCAAGCGAGAACAGGGACTCCTCGCCCTGGCCCAGAACGCCGCCCTCGACGACCAGCACGAGATCCTGCTGAACGACGATCTGGTCGAAGAGCTGCGCCTCGGCGACCAGGACGGGATGCAGCCCCCACCACACATGGAGCTGTGCTTCTCCATCGAGGCCGAAAGCCACGAAGCTCTCTCCCGCGGCGACTTCACTCTCACCGGTGCCCATCCGACGCGAGGCATCGGGACAACGAGCGGCCGGTTCCTTCCGGTCCTCGACGACGTGGGATGTGCCAGGGCCTCAGCACCGCTGGAACATCTCCCGGCCAACACTGCCGGCGCGCTGACCGCACAGCTGTCCTTCGCACCGCTCAACCGCACGCACACCACCGTCACCCGCGTACCGGAGGTGCTGCCTACCGTGATCAGCGTCGCCGAGCACCGCACCGCCGACGAGCGAGTCATCGACCTGGACGACCTGGCGGTGAGCTGCGACCGCAGCCGCCTCTACCTCGTGTCCCTCTCCCGTAAGCGCGTGATCGAACCGCACACCTTGCATGCCCTCGACCTGCGTACGCACACTCCGCCGCTCGTACGGTTCCTCACCGAGATCAGCCGCGCCCAGTGCGCGATCGTCACAGAATTCCCGTGGGGAGCGGCCACGGAGATGCCGTACCTACCGCGTGTGCGCTACGGCCGCACGATCCTCGCGCAAGCCCGCTGGCTCCTGCACACCAGGGACCTGCCCGACAGCTCGGCTTCCTGGAAGGACTGGCACGCGGCCATCGAAAAATGGCGGATCCGCCGCCGTGTGCCCGATGCGGTGGCGCTCACCGAGGGCGACCAGCGCCTTCCGCTGAACCTTGCCGAAAGCGCCCACCGGGCAATCCTGCGCGCCCACCTCACGAAGTCACCGACCGCCATCCTCAGCGAGGCCGCCGAAGGAGGCGCGTGGTTCGACGGGCGGGCCCACGAAGTCACCGTCCCCCTCACCCTGACCCGCCCCTCGCAATGGCCGGCCGGGCCGCCGGTGACCAAAGACCGCGTGCTCTCCCGCGACCACGGGCACCTGCCCGGATCGCGGCCATGGCTCCTCGCCCAGCTCTACGGGCACCCAGAGCGGCATGCGGAAATCCTGGCCCGCCATCTTCCCGCGCTGCTCAACACATGGGACACCCCTCCCGCGTGGTGGTACTTGCGCTACCAAGACCCCCACCCACACCTTCGGCTCCGCATCGCTGTCCCCGCGGACGGCGACGCCGGACAGACGGCAGCCCGGATCAGCGACTGGACCGCCGAACTGCGCCGGGCCGGTCTCGTGAACGATCTGAAGTTCGCCACCACCTACCCAGAGACCGGACGGTGGGGGAGAGGCACGTTGATGGCGGCAGCCGAAAACGTCTTCGCCGCTGACTCCCGCGTCTTGGCCGCACAATTCACACATCCGCACGGCTTGCCGTCGCAGGCGCTCGCCGCCGCGAACTTCACGTCGATCGCCTCCGCGTTCACCGGCACCCCGGCCGACGGCATGCACTGGCTGATCGAACGCGCGAGGATCACCGCACCCCGCCCACTGGATCGACGGGTACTCACCGACGCTCTACGCCTGGCGGACCCGGAACAAGGGCGGGAAGCGATGAAAGCGGTACCCGGCGGACCCCACATCCTCCACGCATGGGACGACCGCGCCCGCGCCCTGACCCACTACCGGAGCCTCCTCACCGACGACAAGGGCCTCCAGGCGGCCGAAGTCCTCGACTCCCTCATGCACGCCCACCACATCCGGGCCGTCGGCATCGACAAGGACGACGAGCGCACCTGCATGCGGCTCGCCCGCGCCGCCGCCCTGGCCTGGAAGGCGAAGAAGCGATGACCACAGAGCTGCGGCAGGCCGCGCGAAGAACAGCCAACACACTCACCGACCGCCTCGCCTCACCAACCGACGTGCACCACCTGAAACTTTCCCAAGGATGGTGGCCCCAGTCGCTGGCGCACGGCGCGCTCGGAGTAGCACTCCTGCACATCGAACGGGCCCGCACCGGTGACGGCTCCTGGCAACGCGCCCACGACTGGCTCAGCGCCGCCGCTACCAGTCCGGCCGTCGGCGGCGACGACAGCCACCTCTACTACGGGGCCCCGGCGCTCGCCTTCGCGCTGCACCTGGCAGCCGAGGAACGCCCCGGCCAGTACGCCCGAGCACTCGACACCCTCGACAAGCACGTGGCGACCACGACCAGGCGACGGCTGGAGCAGGCCCACACCCGCATGGACCGTGGCCGCTGGCCGGCACTCGCAGAGTTCGACACCATCCGCGGACTCACCGGCCTCGGCGCCCTCCTCCTGCGGCGCGACGTGCACACGGACCTGACCCGCCACGTCCTCACCTATCTGGTGCGGCTCACCGAACCCGTACGGCACGACGGAGAACTCCTGCCCGGGTGGTGGAGCAACCTGGGCCCCTCGGGGAAGCCCGCACCCACAGACTTCACCGAGGGGCACGCCAACAACGGACTCGCCCACGGCATCACCGGACCACTCGCACTCCTTTCCCTGGCCGCGCTACGCGGTATCACAGTGGAGGGCCACACCGAAGCGATCGGCCGCATCTGCTCCTGGCTCGACCAATGGCAACAACACACACCGGCGGGCCACTGGTGGCCGTACTGGATCACCCGCGAACAACTACGGTCCGGACACCCAGGCCCGGGCCCCACCCGGCCCTCCTGGTGCTACGGCACCGCCGGGTTCGCCCGCGTCCAGCAACTCGCGGCCCTGGCAACCGACGACCTCGCCCGGCAGCGCACCGCCGAGGAAACCCTGTTCCGTGCCATGGCCGAACCCTCCCACAGGGACCTGACCACCGACCTGTCCCTGTGCCATGGCTTCGCCGGACTCGCCTACCTCACCCAACGGACCGCCGCCGACGCCATAGCCCCCGGCCTGGCGGACTGCCTGCCCGCACTCATCACCCCCCTCACCACCCACCCGCCCGCCGTCCTCGCCGACCAACTGCTCACCGGCCCGGGTGGCGGCGACCTCGGCCTTCTCGAAGGCGCCGCAGGCGTGGCCCTCGCCCTGCACAGCTACCAGGCCCAGACCCCCGCCCTGTCCGGCTGGGATGCCTGCCTGCTCATCAACTGACCCAGGAGAACGAACCATGCCCACCGACGAATGGCCGCAACGCGTCATCGAGTTCACCAACTGGGCCGACGCCGAACCCGTCACCACCAGCCGCCTGCTGCCCGTCCTCACCGAACTCGGCTCCACCCAGTGGGCGTTCGTTCGCAAACACCCCACCTGGCGGCTGCGGCTGCGACCGACCGACGGTATGAACCTTCAGCGCCTCGATGACGAACTCGACTTCCTGACCACCGGAGGACAGCTCCGAACCTGGAACCGAGGCATCTACGAACCCGAGACCCACACGTTCGGCGGCCCCGCGGCCATGGAAGCCGTGCACGCCTTCTTCCACCACGACAGCCGCCACGTCCTGGCCTACCTGAACCACCCGCACACCACCGACCCAGGCACTCCCCGCCTCGGCCGCCGCGAACTCGCGCTCTTACTCCCGAGCGTGGCCCTGCGCGCGGCCGGACTGGACTGGTTCGAGCAGGGCGACGTGTGGGCCAAAGTCGCCGCCGAACGCCCACCCACCAAAACCCCTCGGACACCCAAACTCAGCACGGCAGCACGCCGCCTCCTGACCATCGAGACGCAACCGGTGAACCGTCCGGCCGGGGGTGGTCAGCTCGCGTACCTGGCCGACTGGATATCTACCTTCCACGGTGTCGGCCAGCACCTCGCAGACCTCAACCGTCACGGACGGTTGGAGCGGGGACTCCGGGCCGTCCTGGCCCACCACGTCATCTTCCACTGGAACCGCCTGGGCCTCCGCAGCGAGGACCAGAGCACCCTTTCCACCCTCGCGAAAGAAGCAGTCATGTCAACGAGTGACCACACCGCGTCAACCCCCGCGGCAGGCGCCGAAATCACTACGGTCGGCGAGGTGAACAGCACCAGCACCGACGAGACCACCGCCGACCGCCTCCGCACCCAGCTTGTCGACAAGCTCGTTGCCGAGGGGGACGTGTACAGCCCTCAGATCGAAGAGGCCATGCGGACGATCCCCCGCCACCTCTTCGTCCCCGACGCCCCGCTGGACAAGGCGTACGGCGACGCACCCGTGAACACCAAGCTCGACGAGACCGGGGCCCCCATCAGCTGTGCCTCACAGCCCTCCATCGTCGGCATGATGCTCGAACAACTCGACGTCCAGCCCGGCCAGAAGATCCTGGAACTCGGCGCAGGCACCGGTTTCAACGCCGCCCTCCTCGGCCACCTCGTAGGCGACACAGGGCACGTCACCACCATCGACGTCGACCAGGACATCGTGGACGGTGCCCGCGCCGGCCTCGCCGCCGCCAACATCAGCAACGTCACCGTCATCCTCGGAGACGGCGCTGTCGGCCACCAGAAGAACGCCCCCTACGACCGGATCATTGCCACCGTCGGCGCACACGGCATCCCGCACGCCTGGCTCGACCAACTCGCCCCCGGCGGCCGCCTCCTCACTCCCATCCGGCTGCGCGGAAGCGTCTCCCGCTCCATCGCTTTCGAACGCAAGGGAGACACCTGGCGCAGCGTCGGCAGCAAGATGAACACCTTCATGCCGCTCCGGCAGGGCATCGCCGACGACCCTCGCGTGTTCGTTCCCCTCACCGCAGACAAGTCGGTGCAGCTCGTCACCAACGGAGACCAGAAGGTCGACGCAGACGAACTCGCTGACGTACTCCACCAGCCCCGCACCATGGCCTGGACCGGCGTGAACTTTCGCGGACCCGAGTCCGCAGAGTGGCTGGAACTGTGGCTCACCTGCACCATGCCCAACGGCCTCAGCCGGATGCCCGCCCGGGACTCAGCCATCGAGGACGGCCTCCTCATCGCCCCCTACGCGAGTTCCACCGCCGTCTTCGAAGACGGAGCCCTCACCTACCTCACGCGCCGCACCGCCAAGAACAAGGCGGCCGATGACGCCACCCTGTACGAGTTCGGAGTCATCGGCCACGGGCCGGGAGCCGAGGAGTTGGCCGATCAGGTCGTCGAGCAGGTCCGCCTGTGGGACCGCGAATACCGCAGCCGCGAAGTCCACTTCGAACTCCAGCCTCGCGACGCCCAGCCCCTCGACGCCCGCCCCGGCCGCTTCGTCCTCGACAACGGCCTTAACCGCATGATCATCGAGTGGCAGTGACATGGACACCGACCGGATAGCCCAGCGATTCCCGCTGGTCGCACGTCCGCGCCCCACGTGTCCCACGCTCGCGGAACGCATCCGGGAAGTCAGCACACTGGCTGAGGCCGCCCACCACGGTGGCGGCCTCAGCTCGGCCGCCACCGCCCTGAACCGGGCAGCCCTCATCGCAAGCGATTGCGGGCTACCCGGCCTGGCCCGTGACCTGTGCTGGCGTCACGCTGAACTGCACCTGAACCCTGCCCCCTTGAGCGGCGCGGAAGCCAGATATACCCTCGAACCGCTGATCAACCTCGCACGCCTGCGCCTACGCGCGGGAGACGGGGAAGGGGCTCACCAGCTACTCACCGACCTGAACAACGCAGTCAAGAACAAGACGAAGGTGAACTTCGACGGTCGAACTCTGGCATTCCAAGACCTGACCTCGACACGGATTGACCACCAGGCGGTATGTCAGTGGCTCTGGGCCGTCCTCCTCGGCGACGGCACGCGCGCTCTCGTCGTGACGCACCAATGGGATCGAGCCCGAAAGCACGTCGTTCAGAACAAAGGAGTCGGTCAGCGACTGCTCGACGGCCGCCAGATAGCCATCGTCAGCCACAGCCTGAACGGCGACATCGAGACCGCACAACGGACGCTGGACGAAAGCACCCCCCAAGACCCCTGGGAGACGCCGGTCGCCGCGCTCCTGGCCACCCTGTGCCTGAGGACCGCAGGAAAGCCCGCCAAGGACGCGGAACACGTCATGGCCGCCCAGTACCTTTCCCTCGAAGGGGACCCAGACCTGGCCGTATTCCGTACCCGCGTCGGGCTCGCCGCCATTGACCTCTCCAAGGCCGATCCCGGCTCAGTCGCCCGCCGCCTCGTAGGCGACGCCGTCCTGTCCCAGGACGGATACGTGGCCAGAGACGTCCTCACGAGCACAGAATGCCGCCAGGAGATGACCACCCAAGAACAGCGAAGGCTGACATCCTTCGTGAACCTGGCGGGCCTCGACAAGCGCAGCATCCCGCCGAGGCTCGAAGCCACTCTCCTGGGCGCCTTCGAGAACGCCGCGCTCGCCGTGGCGGAACATCACTCGACCGCAGTGCGGCCAGCTGACTGATCCCACTGAAATGGGGGACCACCGACTCACGTGAGCCGGTGGTCCACACCTGCGACGTCCTGGCCAGGACCCGACCAGAGGCAGAATGGCCGAGTGGAACGGTTCCACCCCCGGTCAGAGAGGGAGAGGACGGGGGAACGTTCCCCGGTGGTCCTACTCCCGGGGCGCGGTGAGTTCCGCCGGTCCGACGTGACCAACAAGGGGTTCGGGCACAGGCTCGCTGCGGTAGAGCCAGTCCGGGAGCAGCTGGTGGACGACCGGCAGGGCCATCACCCTTGTGATGCCGGCCGCGACCGCGATGGCGACCGCAACGCCCGCGGTGGACTGCGGAATGCCGGAGGCGTCGATGATCAGGGGCAGACCGGCGGCGAGACCCAGGAAGGTCTGGAGACAGGTACGGAGGGTTCTCTGATTAGCGTCGGACATGGGGTGCCTCCTACTTCGCGGGGATCTTGAGGGTCTGCCCCGGGTGGATGATGTACGGCTTGCTGAGGCCGTTCTCCCGCGCAACGGCCAGCCAATTCACGCCCAGGCGTTCGCCGATCCCCGAGAGGGTGTCACCGCCCCGGACCGTGTACGTCGAGGACCCGGACGCACCCGGGTTGCCCTTCAGCCGGTTGGCGACCCGCTGGCGAAGACCGCCCATGGTGAAGCCCCGTGGGTCGATCTTGCCGGGCTGCCACTCCAGGTGGCCGATCACGCTCGCCGCACTCCAACCGTGGGCCCGGCACAGGGCTGCCGAGACGCGCTCGATCGCGTCGAGCTGTGCGCCCGTCCACGGATCGACGCCGTCACCACGGTTCTCGCATTCCCAGCCGTAAAAGTGGGGATTGCCGTCCTTGTCCGCCTTCGACGCGTGGGGCAGCGCCTTCTCCCCGATGACCGCCTGGAGGACCGCGCTGTCGCCCTTGCCCGCGTGGTTCGCACGCCCGTGGCCGATCAGGTAGACCGTGCCGTCCTTTGCGATCACGCCATGGCACAACGGGCCCGGCAGCCCGGAGTACCCGTTCTCGCAGATGCTGACGGTGCTGTTCGTGCCAGAGGTAACCGTGTGGTGGATCATCACCCCGTGCGTCGGCCCCCACGGGCCCTTCGCGTTGCGGTTGTGGGTTCGCCAGCCGGGCCGCTCAATCAGGCGGACGCCCTCGGCTTGTAGTGCTGCGACCAGACGGTCGGCAGACAGTGGGGTAGCCACTGGTGGTACTCGAATCTCCCCGCGCCCAAGTCCCGGTACTACGTCCTGCTGGTGCGACCTACCGGGCGGTGCCCGCCGACAGCAGCCACAGCTGCAACGCCATCAATAGCAGAGGCGCCACGAACGAGCTGATCACCAACCGGCGCGTAGCCGCCGCTGCGGCCTGATCCTCTCGCCGCTGCCCCTCGCCGCGCTCAGTGATCTGATCGTGCTCGCTTCGGAGACCGGCGAGCCCCGACTCAACTTGTCCGATGCGTTGCTCGGTCGCGCGCTGATCAGCACGGTAGACGTCCTGCGTCACCACCTGGTCCAGACGGGCAGCGAGCTGGGCGAGATCACCGCGCAGATCCTCGCGAAGTTGTGAGACGGCGCGGTGCAGCTCCCACAGCGTGGGTTCGGCGCTCGGCGGCACAGACACCGCGGTCCTCCAGCAGCCCCACGCCTGCTCGTCAGCCTACGGGTGCGAGGAGCACACCTGAACGTTTAGGCGTCCTAGCCCACTCCAACATCGAAATCAATACCAGCTTTGACCCTTATAACTTGACGGGACACCCCCCCGCGGGGGTGTCCCGTCTAGTAGATTAGAGAGCACCCGCCAACATCCAGAACATCGCCATGTTCCTCATCATCGGCATCTCTGTCACGCCACCAGATGTGCTGACCTTCAGCCACACGCAAAGGGCCCTGCTCTGTGTCCAGAGCAGGGCCCGGAAGTGGCCCAAAGACGACCTCCCCTGGCGGTTCAGACGCCAGGGGGGGTCTCACCACACGGCTTGCACGACCGCGCTGACCAGGGCGGTAGCCAGGGCGGCAAAGAAGCCCTCCACAGCTGCGCGCACCAAGTCAGCACGATGTCGCTTAAGCCATAGGCCAGCCCGTGTCAACCATTGGCGAACACGGGCGAACCATTCCTTAATGCGTTGCCACATGGGGAGTTCCCTCCGGCGTGGATGTCCCGGAGGCGGCACTCCGGGGCCCCTGCCGGAATTTGGGCAGGGACGAGAGAGACGCCAGAAAGATATGCGGCAACAGCAAGAAGATTAAGCCGAGACCTCCCGATCGTCGGCCCGATTCGTTGGAATGCTCAACCCTTGTCAAGTATGTTCAATTTCCGTCAATAAGTCGCTCCGCAAGAAACGGCGAGAACGTCCCCGCGGGCACGTCCGGTGCGGTGCCGCACATACCGTCCGAGTCGCCCGGCACCTTAATCCACAGCAGGTACTCGGCCCCACCCACCCCGATGCTGCTCGGCACCCCGAGGCGGCGCCCTGCCGGGTTGCAGTAGTCGACGTGCTGACCAGCCGCGTCCATCGCTCCGTTGCCGTTGCGGGCCGTGTCGATCACGAACCGGACTCCGGGAACGCCGAGTCCGGCGAGCGCCTGGGAGACCTGCGTTCCGTACGTCGCCGAGATGTCGGTAGCATCGAAGTTCGACACCCCCACAGCGAACCCCTGCGTCGCGGCGACTCCGGCAACCTCCAGCCGGGCGGCCATCTCTTGCGGCTTGATCCACGTGGCGTTGCCACCGTCGAGGTAGGCCCGCACGTGCGGCAGCTTGCCGAGCGCCTGGGCGGCGTAGTTGATCAACCCCAGCCGCTCAGCCCGAGCGGCGTCATCACGCAGCCCCTGTATCTGGGCGAGTGCGTCCGGTTCGACGATCACCAGCGCGGGGCGGTCGCCGATGCCGGCTGCCACAGCGTCAATCCACCTGCGGTACAGCTCGGCGGACTTCGCGCCGCCGTGGCTCTCGCCGCCGTTGTCGCGGTTGAACACGTTGTAGACCGCGAGAATCGGCAGGAGTCCGGACGCGGCGGCAGCTCCCACGTAGGTGTCGACGTCGACCTGCACGTCCTTGTTCCAGTCGCCGAACCACTTCGCGGTCGGCCGCCGTACAAGCCCGCGGGTGATCTTCTGCGCGCGCGGGTCCTTCGGGTTGGCGGCCACCCATTTCGCTGCGTTCGAGTCCGGATCGACGTAGAACCCCTCCCTGGGGGTGCAGCACGTCAGGCGTACCTCGGTCAGGTGCACGGTGACGCTGGTGCCCTGCCCGATCTGGAAACTCACCTGGCCGGTGGTGGTGTCGAGGTCGGAGACGAACGAGTAGTAGAAGTGCTTGTTGACCGCCGACAGGGCCACGGTCTTGTCGAGAGCCACCGTCCACGGGTCAACCGCCAAGCCGACCTGGGCTCGCAGAACGGTGCCTGGCTGGCTGGCCCGCGCCGTGAAGCTGAGCGTGTAGGCGCACCCCTTGCGCAGCACAATGCCGTCCTGGCCGAAGGGGGCGTCCCACAAATCCACGGCCTCGGTTGTGGCGGTAGCTTCCGCCCCCGCCCCCGGAGCGGTGAGGGTGACCTTGACCGGATCGCCTGCCCACCAACCTGCGGTGCCGTCGGTGAAGTTGGAGTTGGTGACGAGGTCTGCGTACACGGATGCCACAGTTGATCTTCCTTTCGTTACTTGACGTAGGTGACACGCAGCTGCGGCGCACGCGGTGAGGTCGCGCCGTCGAACTTGCCGTACCAGGTCTTGTTCGTGGTGTTCGGGTCCAGGGCGATGCCCCGGAAGGTGGCAGCGTTGAAGATCGACGTGATGTCGACCCATTTGCCGCTGGCGCGCGCCCAGTTCGTGACGGTCTTCGAGGCTGCCTGGCTGGAGAACCGCGTCGGCCGGGAGGCGTGCGAGTGCGGTTTGATCGTGGTTGCGCCACCGGAGGCGAAGTACCAGTGGTTCGCGTACAAGAACACCTCGGCCTTGAGGATCGTCGCCCCGGCCAGGTCTCCTGCGATGTTCCCCGCGAAGCCCGTCAACGCCGCCTGCACGCCGTTGTTCGATGAGAAGAACCCCGCCGCAAGGGCGTTGCCGTGGTAGGCGTTGAAACCGGCCCGGTTCGCGTAACTGCCCGACCAGGCTGCCTTGTACGTGCGGGTCATCCTGACGGGGGAGACGGGCACGACCGCGCCGCCCGCGTTGTACGCCCCGGTCTCCGGGACACGCTCTCCGATGTCTTCCACCGTGAACTGGCCCAGCCTGCCGGACGCGCCCGACATGGTGACCTGCTGGCCGGCCGGAGCCCCGCTGTCGCTCGTGAACGTGATCAGCAGCCGGTTGCGTCCCGGTCGCACGTAGTCCGTAGGCCCGCACCCGCTGACCAGACGGAGATCCACCTGCCTGCGCGTCGTCTGCGTCAGCGGGAAGCGGGCTTCCTGGATCTGAGGCGAGGTGATCAGCGGGGAATCCGCGTACCCGGAACGCAGCCGCACCACCGCAGAGCCTCCCGCCGCTGAGCACTCCACTCCCGCCGAGAACTCGACCCGGTACATACGGTCCTGGATGGCGTCGAAGGCCAGCTCCACGAATCCCATCTCGGTGCCCGCGGTCGTCTTCGCGGAACCCGCCATCCAGTCGATGGCGAGGATGCCGCGCGGCCCGTTGTAGAGGGACGTGAGGTCTTCGCCGCCGACGTTGATCGAACCGGCAACGTTCAAGTTCTGGAAAGAGGCATCCCCGGTCGATCCGATGGCTGCCACACGATCCGCACCGTCGCGGAACGTCAACGCGTTCGGCTGCCCCGACAGCAGAGACACCACCTCGTCGCCGTCCTCGTCGAACAGGCGCATCCCCCGAGGGCCAATCTCCGCCCGGGCCCCGCCGGTCGCGTCACCGAAGATCGTGTGCGCCTCAGTGTTGTCGAACACGCACCACCCCCCGGTGGCTGCGGAAGCCTCCAGGCACAGCACGACTCGTGTGGTGCCCTGTGGCGCCGAGACCTGCCCGGTGATGCGCCGCCACTCGCCCGGCACGTACTCGGTGGTCTCCGCGACTCCAAAGCCGAGGATGTTCCCCGCACTGTCTTCCCACCGGGCGAGGATCTTCACCGCCTGCGCCACCAAATCCTGTGAGGTAAGGACGTCCACGCCCAGGAACAGCTGGGAGGCGGCCAGAATCGGCGCGGTGGCCAACGGCAGCGTGAAGTAGGCGGGCGCGTCCGCCGTCGCATCCACGCGTGCACCCACACCGGTGCGGTTGCCCGGCGCGAATGACCAGGCGGAACCCGCAGCGGCCAGCCTGTTCGCCGAGGCAGCCCCCTCGAAGCCGGCGTCCGGGATCAAGTTGGTGCCCTGCCCGACAGAGAGCTGATCCGGTGTGACAGAGCCGACCGCAATGTGCGCGGTCTCGATCGCCCCGGCCGCGATCTTCCCCGACGTGACCGAGTTCGCCGCGAGCTTGTCCGTCGACACAGACAGAGCCTTCAGCTCCCGGCCGGTCACCGTGTCGGCGGCGATCTTCCCCGCAGACACCGAGTCGGCGGCCAGAGACCCGGCCTGCACCGCACCAGCCACAAGGTGGGCGGCGTGCACGGCCCCGGCGGCGATCGCCCCGGCCGTCACCGACCCAGCGGACAACGAACTCGCCGTGATCCCGCCCACGGCGATCTGCGCGGCCGTGATCGTGTTCACGGTGATCTCCCGCGCCGAGACAGCTCCGGCGGCGATCTTTCCCGCCGTCACCGCATCCGCAGCCAGAGCCGAGGTCGTGACCGCCCCCGACACCAGGTTCGTTCCGTCGACTACGCCCGTGCGTAGCGCCTCCACGGTCACCAGGTCGACCTGCATCACCGACGGTGCGCCTGGCACGTCCGCGGATACGAAGTTCAGCCACAGGTACGGGGTAATGAATCGTGCGTCTTGGTGCACCATGCCGGGGGCCCGCGCGTCCGGGTTCGGTCCGGCCGAGCCCTGCCCGCCGGCCGGGGCACGATCCTTGAGGTAGCCGACGATCGTCACCCAGCCGTCCGCTGCTGCGATCGTGCGCCCCGACGCCCCCACGTAGTAGTGGCCGGAGGCGGAGTTCGCACCCTGCCGATTCACCAGGGTCGTCTTGTCCGCACCCACCCCGAGGACACCGACGTACACGTTGTCCGGGCCGGTGGTCGGCTCGGCTGTGGCCCGGATACGGGCACTGACCCGGTACAGGGTTCCCGGCTCGTACGGGATCAGCGTGTTGCCTCGCACCCTTATGTGCCCGTTAGCCTGCCCCACCGTCTGCCCGGTCGGCGCATCCGCCACCCCTGTACGGTGCGTCCAGGCGGCGCCGGGACGTGTCTGGACGACCTGCCATGCGGCGGCGTCACCCATCGTGTCCGTGTACCGCTGCACCGCACTGTCCGACAGGGCGCCGCCCAGCGTGGACAGGTCCACGGCCCCGGCGGCGATCTTCCCCGCCTCCACGGCCTGCTGGCCGATCTTCTCCGCCGTGACCGCACCCGCCGCGAGGGCGTCCTTGTTGATCGCGGCCACCGCCACCTTCGCCGCCGTCACTGCACCCTCGGCGAGCTTCGTCTCGGTGACGATCCCGTCCAACACCTCCTGCGCCACCACCTTCGACGGCTCGACGGGGCCGACCACATCAGAGGGCACCGAACCCGCCCCCGAGGTGTTGCGTGCGACGAGCCGCACGAACACCGGAGCCTCGGTGGGGATAAGGCAGGTACCGCCCCGCGGGGACTCCCACGTCGAAACAAGCGTCCCCGGGCCCGGCTCGAACTGGCCAGTGGCGGAGACGTGCACCTCGACCCGGGAGAAGTCCATCGGCAACGTCGCCCCACCTGCGAACGTGCCGTCCCACGTGGCGCCCACACCACCAAGCCGGGCCACCACCAGCGGCGGGCTCGGCTGCGGCGGCGGTGGCCCGTTCACGGCGATCACTCCGCTGGTGCCGTCCGGCTGCTGTCCGACCACCACACGCAACGACCCGTCGTCGTCGTACACCTCGATGCTGCCGCCCTCCACGGAGGCGTTCGCCAGCTTCGGGGCGCGCACCGAGGCACGCAGCAGCTTCTCCAGGCGTACGAGCCGGGCACCTATATCTGTGGGCAAGAGAAAGGTTCCTTCAGGTGGTCAGGCGGAGCCGTAGTGGAAGGCATCCGCACGTTCGAGTTGGAGGGTCGCTGTCTCGCCGGCGTCGGTGTCCGGGCGGATGGTCCACCCGGTGATGCGGCACCACCCCGTCCAGTCGGTGAACTCGTTGCGGACGGTCACCCGCGCGTCATCACCGATCTGCCACGAACCGATCGGGGCGGACGGGTGGTCGCGGACGGTGATCTCCTCGACATGGCCGAGGGACTGCCGCCACCCGCGCTCCGCCTTGGCGCGCTGGGCCAGCACGTCCTTGCCGCGTACCTCGGGAAGTTCCAGGTGGTGCTCCAGGCGGAGTCGGTTGTTGCGCACCGCGTCGACGGCCCGCTGCTGCGCCCGCCCTTCGCCGCTGCCGGTCGCGATGACGACCTGCGCGTACTCGTCGGCGCTGTACGTCACCGGCGGGGCGTCGACGATGTTGACCCCGGAGGAGAACGCGATGTCCGTACGGCGGGCACCGAGGCGGGGGTAGCCGAGCCGGATCCGCCGCACCGGCCTGTGGTCCGCGTCCCACCACGTGTCGCAGGTGTAGTCGGGAGAGTCCGGCCCCTTCACCAGGTCGTCGAGGTGATCGCCGAGCACCGGGGTCTCCCACCACAGAGAGCGCCACGGCTCCTTCGGGGCCCCCACCTTGGCCTTGGACTCCGTGGTGTCGACGGAGATCCCGAGATTCCCGTCCGGAACGGACTGGGCGTACGTGACGACGTCGCGGAAGATCTTGCACGGGTCGGTGTTCACGTAAGGGCCGCGTCCGCCGAGTTCACCGTCGAGGTCGTGCCGGTGCTGGAAGTACGAGGTCCAACCGGCGGCCTCCACCTTCAGTTCCCCGTCTTCGGGCTCCGCCTGCCAGACCAGGCCGCCCCACCGCAGGAGCCCGTCCCGCTCGGCGTACAGCAGGGTTGTCCCCGGGGCGGTCAGTTCCGGGAACCGGCCCAGCAGACGGGGTTGCAGCGACCCCTTGAACGAGCCGGGCCCGTTCAGGTCAGGGCCGAACTCCACACCGGTCAGGGGCAGGTGGTGGGACAGCCACTCTCCCGACAGGGCGTGCTGAGTGAGGTACCGGTAACTCACACCGGGCCTTCGGTGAACTCAACATCCGCTATCAGAGTGCTGGCGACGTCCACACTCAGATCACCGGTGGAGCCCTTGGCGAGCATGGCCCGCAGGAACAGCGGCTGCCGGGTGCCCCGGTAGGCGGGGGGCAGAGTCAGCGTCTCGGCGACGATGAACGTCTGGCGGCGTACTCCCTTGCCCTGGTCGTCGTCCACCACGACGTTCTGGCCCTGCTGGGTGCCAAGGACGGAGGCGATCGAACCGAACACGTTCCCGAGGTCCAGGCGCAGCCCGGCCAGAGTGACGGTGCAGATCATCTTGGTTGCCCAGTCGGGGACCGGGACCATCCACCGTGCTTCAGCCGGCCAGTCGTACCACTTCTCGTCGCTCTTCCACGCCTTGGACAGCTTCGTCGGGTACGACGTGTAGAGCGTGCGTTCGCGGCGCGGGTTGGCCACCGTGCGTACGTCGCGGATCATGCCCGCGGTGACCGAGTTCGTGTTCGCGGGGAGGTCGATGCGGGCCAGGGCCACCCCGGTCACCCCTGCTGGTGCGGTCGTGGCGGTGGAGGCCACGTTCGACACGACATGGAAGATGTTCAGCTGGTCCCGGGCCGGGTCGAGGTTGCCCTCGTATTCGGGGTCGATGACCCGCAGGACGATCAGGTCCGAGCGCGGCGTGGCACCGGTCGGGGCGATCGGCACGGCGGCGGTGCCGATGTTGTAGGCCGTGTACGAGCCCTGCCACGCACTGGACTTACCCCGGATCACAGCGGACCCGTCACTCACCTGCACTCCCGCCCCGGGGGCCGGCAGCGGCGTCACTTTCAGATCGGCGGCTTCGGTGATGCCTTCCGAACCCCGGGACAGGTCTTTGATCATCGCCCTGAAGCTCTGGGCGGAGTGGGTTGCACCGTTCACGAGCAGCGGCGCCTGGGCGAGTGTCATCGGTCTGCAAGTTCCTTGTCGTAGAGCGCAACGTGGGCGTCACGCCAGCGCACGGTCAGGCGGGCGGAAGAGGTGGGATCGGTGGCAGCCCAACGGATTTCCGAGCGACCCGGCGGCAGCACGAACTCATCCAGCCGAGAAGCCGTCGTGAGGGAGCCGGCGGCCGAGCCCTCGTTCTCACGAAGCACGGTCATGCGGTCCGGCCGGGTATCGAGCTCGACCCACTCCCCGGCCTTGAGGACCAGGTCAGGCAGGCTCAGAACACGTCCCGACGCCATGTGCCGGATCGTGGGGCCCGTACACGGTCCGTGCACGGTGAGGACCGGGTGGGAGTCGGTGTCCCCGCCGTTGAAGACCCAGCCCGGCCGGTCGTCTGCGTCCACACCGTCCGAAACCCGGATCGGCGCCTGCACGGGGGCTGTGAACCCGCCCCCGGACAGCCAGGCCAACCGCAGCGTGGCCTGTTGCTCGGTGTCGGCGTAGAAGCGGGGATCGGTCACCAGGAACTCCACGTCCAGTGGAATCCACCCGTGGGCGGCTTCTGCCCACACCGGGTCGAGCTTCCGCATCCGCCCGCACAGCACCCGCACCGGCGCACCGGGCCACTTGATCCGCAACGCCATCACCGCCCCGCCCGCCGTCCGCACACGGGTGGTGTCCGCAGCACGCTGCAGTGCGCCGAGGAGGCGCCCGCCCGCAGCAGGGTCCCCGGGGGTCTTGATGCCGCAGTCGATGCGCAGGGTGCGGGTGCCGTACCAGTCGGGTGCAGGCCATACCCCGTCCGCACCCGGTCGCGGCACGGCGTCGCCGCGCATGTCTGCCAGCCCCAAGCCCTCGATCTCCGCCACCGGAATCCGGGTGTTGTGCCCCAGAAGGGTGCCGCCGAACTCCAGCTGCCATTCCTGAAGTTGCGCAGTGGTCATCGCAGGACACCCCCGCGCTTGGCCCGCCGCATTTGGTAGGACACGGCTGACGCGATGTCGTTCGGGGTGGCGTTGCTTTGGGTGACGTGGATGGTCTGGGTGCCGATTGCAGGGGCCTGGTTCACGATGACGACGCGGGTCCGCCCGTCGGAGGCGCCCACCAGGGTCTTCGGGGTCAGCCCGTACCCGAACTTGTCGGCGACCTGGGAGAGCACGGCTGTCGACCGGCCGCGCTTGGCCTGCCCCATGGGTAGGTACGCCTCGCCGCCGGTGGAGCGTTCGGCGAACTTGATCAGTCCGTTCGGCTGCGACGCGTACACGCCGGGCTCCCACAGGCCGCCGTCCGCGTACGCCTTGCCCGCGTTCGCCTTCACCAGGTCGGACAGGAACCGGTCCGCCTTGGTGCCCGCCTTCCTGAGGTGGCCCGTCGACAAGTTCGCGACCTCGATGAGCCGGTCCTCGTCCAGCCCGGTCAGCTCAGCCACCGAGTGGATGCCCCGCCCCGTACCCAACGAGCCGATGATCTTCAGCAGGTCGGTGAGCTGGTCCCCCTCCAAGACCTTCGACGCGGCCTTCGACGCGTCGTCGGCCTCCTTGGCATTCTTGGGGTCCTTCAGCGCCTGTCCAGCCAGGGCCTCCGCGTTCGCGTCGCCCTGCTCGGCGAGGCGGGAGGCGAGCGATCCGTATCCCTTTGCGGACAGCTCGGCCAGGTTGTTCTGAAACGTGGTGGTGTTCTTCACCGCGGTCTTCAACTGGCCGGTGTAGTCCCCCAGCGACGTCTTCGCGGTGCCGGCGAGCTTGGTGAGCTGCGCCGCCATGTCGTTCACATACCGGTTGGAGCCGCGCGCCATCTTCCGGGTGAGGGCGATACCGTCCTCACCCATGTCCTCCAGGGCCTTGGACACGTCCGTACCGGCTCGCCGCGAGACGGTGGCGAGGTCATTGCGCCAACCCGCAGCCAAGTTTGCGGACTTCCGGAGGTTGCGTTCGAACATGCCGAGGTCGAAGTGCTCATTGCCCTTGTTGTCCTTGCGCTGCGACTTCGACACGACGTCGGACACCGTGAACCCGGCCCCGGATACGGGCTGGTACGACCAGTTGGAGAGTCCGCCGTTGGCGTTGTACGTGACCTCACCGCCGAAGCGGGCAGCCACCTGGTCAAGGATGATCTTGGAGCGCGCACGCTTCGACGACGCAAAGGGGATATAAGCCTCCCCGAAAGTCTCGTCCTCCGCCCACACCCGCCAGTCACCGCCCTGCGCGATCTCGGCGACGTGGTTCTCCCGGCGGACGCCGCCATTGGCATAGGTGACAATCCCGCCATCCGCCTTGAATCTGTAGCCGTCCGCCCACGGGCCGGGCCCGCGGCCCTGGCTCAGATACTCGTTCTTGAAGATCGAGATGGTGACGGACTTGTCCCGCAGGTTGTTGATCGCGCCCTGGATGCTGGCGACGTTGCCGGTGGCGGGGCCGGTCGGCACGGTGACAGAGACGTTCTTGCTGCCGGGGATGTCGGTGATCTTGAAACCGAGCTGCGTGAGCTGTTCTCGCGCGGCATCTGTGGGTGCGCTGACCGTGACCGTCTTCCCTCCGGGCACATTTGCGATCTTCTGCCGCACGGCCTCCAAGCTGGCGATCGTGGCGGCCGTCGACGCGCTCACAGTGACGTGCTTCGCACCCGGGGTCTGCCCGATCTTCGCAATCAGCGCATCCAGATCCGTGCGAGCGAGGTCCGTAGGAGCGGTGATCTGCACCCGCCGGTCCTTGAGGTCCTGCACCTTGAACCCGAGCTTGTCCAGGTCCTCGCGGGCCTCGTTGCTGAGGGTGGCGATCGTGACGGTCTTCTTGTCCGGGGTGGCCTTCAACGTCTGCTGCACAGCCATGAGTTCAGCTACGGACTCGTCCATGCCGGCGGTCTGGAGAAGGATGGACACCTGCTCGGGGATCAGCCCGGCCGCGTCCGCGAGCCGCCCGGCCGCCTCCGCACCTACGCCGTAGCCCTGGGCGGTGGAGATCGCCGCATCCCGGGCCGTCTGCATCTGCGCCTGGGCGGCGGACAACGCCTCAGGGAGGGTCTTCCCGTTCGCCTCCGCGTACTGATAGGCGGCTAGGGCGGCGTCCGCCGAGTTCGTCGACAGTCCTTGAAGGAGGTCATACAGCTTCTGACCATTGCGGGTGACTGTGGACAGCGAACCGTCCATGTTCAGCAGGGACTTGCCGTATCCGTCGGCGTGCTGCACCCCACCCTTCAACGACTCCGCCGCATCCGATACCGACCGGTTCAGGCGGGCCTCGGCAGCCGACAGGTTCACCGACCCACCGGCCAGAACGGTCAGCGCATCGTGCAGCGCACGTGCCCGGGTGTCCGCGTCGGCGGCGCTGTCGGACAGGGTGCGCATCGCGTCGGAGAACTTCCCGAACGGACCCACCGCGTCCGCGGCCGACCGGCCGCCCGACCCCGTGGCGTCGGCCAGGTTCTTGGCGTCCGTCACCGCCTGCGACATCTCGCCCTTGACCGAGCCCAAGGCGTCCGCCGCCCGCAGCGCCGCACGGCCCTCCTCGTCGTACGACTGCACGACGCCTGCCGCCGTGTACGTGACGTCACCGTGGGCCCGGGCAGCCGAGGTCAACCGCTGCTGAAGAGCGTCGAGACCGCCACCCTGTCCGAGGTAGGCAGTGGTCAGATCACGAACAGAGACGCCCGCCTTCTGCATCACGTCGACCAGGCGGGACTTCCCGTCGAAGACCTTCGTGTCCATGACGGCCTGCGCAGCCGTCGTCCGGACCGCGTCATTGACCGCACCGTTGGAGTCCCGCAACGCCTGGGTCAGGCTGCTGACCCGCGACTGGTGCTCGGCGGTAGCCTGCGCCGCTTTCTGCTGGTGCGACGAAAGGAGCGACAGGCCCACACCAGCGGCGGCGATCGCAGCACCCCACGGTCCGCCCAAGGCACCCATCAATCCGCGGGCGGCACCACCGAGTCCGGTTCCCATTGCGCGGGCGAGCCCGGTGACGGGACCGTTCGCGGCCCGGAAGGCCGCCGTCATCTGTCCCACGATGGGGATGCGAGTCTGGAGGACGGCCAATGCCTGCCCCACCTTGCCGACGGACTGCCCCGATGCGGCTCCCAACTGGGCCTGGACGCGCATCTGCTCACCGAAGGAGCGGTAGGCCCCCGTGAGCGGACCGGCGACGGTGCGCGCCTGCTGGGTGAGGATCGGGGTGACCCGGCGAGCGAGGAGCATCGCCATGATCGCCGTCTGTACCGGGCCGGGCAGGGCACTGAACCCGCGCACCAACCAGGCCACCGTCTGCCCGACCGGCACCAGCACCCCGGACACGGTGGCCGCCGCCGAGGACACCAGATTCAAAGCGGTGACCACCATGTCGAGAGCGGTCGATCCGGCCTCTCCCTCGTTCCCCAGCTCCGCGAGTTCCTGCACCACGGGGGAGACAGCGGAGCCGATGTTGCGCAGGATCTCCAACGCGGCCCGGCCCGCGTTCACCAGGACGTTCACCCCGGCCGCGACGACATCGAACGCGACGTTCTTCGCGGCGCCGCCCAGCCCGTCGAACGAGTCAGTGATGTCGTCGAAGCCGGACGCCACGGCCTTCGATACGCCGGGACTCGCCAGCGTCCACAGGTCTTGCACATAGTCGAGGGCCTTCGCCAGAGGCGGAGTCGCCGCGCTCATGCCGGCGGTGAGCAGGCGGGTGACCTTCTCCATGGCAGGCGCGGCGGCCGTGAAGAGGACCTGGCCCGTGTTCTTCGCCGTCGTTTTGAGCTGGGTGACCGCACCCGCCAGGCCCTTGGTCTGCGAGGCCGCGATCTCGCCAGCGGCACCGGTACGGGCGATCGCCGTGTGCATCTGGTCGTACGACTCGGCACCCTGATGCGCCAGGGCCGCAGCACCGGCGAGTGCCGGCTTCCCGACGACCATCGCGAGGTTGCCGAGAAAGTCCTTCTGCGACATCCGGTGCTGGGCCTTCTCGAACCCGTCGATCACCGTGCGCAGGCCCTTGAAGTTGCCCTGCGCGTCCCACGCCTCGATGCCGAGCTCCGACAGCCCCCGCTTCATCTGCTTGGTGGGCTTCGCGAGGTTGGTGAGCATCCCGCGCAGGGACGTTCCTGCTTTGGAGCCGAGGATGCCGGAGCGGGCGAGCATCGCCACCGCCGCGGCGGTGTCCTCCAGCGAGATGCCGAGCTGGGCGGCGACCGGCCCGGTGTACGACATCGCGTAGTAGATGTCCTGGAGCCCACCGGAGGCGGCGTTCGCTCCCGCAGCAAGAACGTCAGCGGCCCGTCCGGCGTTGTTGGACGACAGACCGAACTGGTCCATCACGTCGCCCAGGTAGCGGGAGGCATCGGCGGCCGAGAGGTTGTCGGCCGCCGCCAACTGCATGGCGGCGCGCGCGTTCGCGATCGACGAGGTGGAGGTCTGGCCTGCCTTGGCCAGCTCCAGCATGGCGTCGGCGGCTTTCGCCGCAGAAGTGCCAGGGATGTTCAGATCGGCGCCGAGCTGGCGGGCTTTCGCCGCCGCCTGCACCATTTCCTGGCCGGAGGCGCCGGTGACCGCACCCCACTTGTTGATAGCGCGCTGGTACTCGTTGCCTTCCTTGGCGATCTCCGCCAGCCCGGCAACGATGCCGCCGCCGACGACCAGGCCCCGCAGGTGGTGCATCTCCTGCCGGGCAGAGATCAGCCCGTGGCGGAGCTGCCGCATCGAGGCGTCGCCGTCCGTGCCGATCCGGCGCAGACCGGCACGCGCACCGTCAGCGTCCCGGCCCAGGGTGCGCAGCCCGGAACCGGCGGTGCGGGCACCGGTGCCGATCTGGCCGAGCCTGCGGTTGAGGGAGGACGTGTCCCGGCCGAGGTCGCGCAGGGCGCGGGAAGCCTGCCGTACGGACGACAGGAGGTGCGACGCGTCGGCGCGCATCTGCACGCTGAGCGTGTAGTTCGACACCGGGCGGTGCCCTTACTCCCCGCGCCCCTTTCTCTACCGGCCGACCCCTCGGCACCATCAGGACGAACGTTCCTGCTTCTCCCACTGGGTGCGCGGCACCAGGCCGATCCGCACGCCGTACCCGTCGGCCCCGTCCGGGACCTGGTCCTGCTCGGCGGTGATCAGCTCGCAGCCCACGCACCGCACGGTCGTGGTGACGTAGGCGTACCGGTCACCTCCGTGCTCCTCATCCCACTCCGCCGCCCTCGTACCGCACTGGTCGCACACGCTGGACCGGTACGCCTCGAACGCGAGCGCCTTCACCCGGTCCGTCTCCGTCCACCGGCCGTCACCGGCCCCGAGGAAGAGACTGTGGGGGATGCGGAAGCGGTCGCACAGCTCCAACTCAGTACGGAGCTGTGCGTCCGCGATCAGTCTTTTCCCAGCTCCGCGGTGCTGGCACGGGTGATCTGCTGGGCCTGCCAGGCGGCCGCGAACAGCGCGTTGGACTCCGACACCGACCACGAGTCCAGGAGGTCTTGGGCGTCGTCCTCTGTGAAGCCCTCGACCGCTTGGCCCGTCTCGTCGCGTTCGATGTGGGCGGCGGCCACCAGGGCAGCGGGGAACGTCTCAGGGTTCCAGGTGTCGCCGTCCTCTGCCTGCTCCTCCGTTGGCGGGAACCGCTTGATCAGACCATCCAGAATGGGGCGCGGCAGGGCCTTGAACGTTAGCTCTAGCGACGCCGCGTCGAACGCCTCCTGCGCTTCCCGCAGCTCCGTCTCCGCCGCCTTGATTTCCGCGCCCAGCTCGGCGGTGTCCTCTTCGGCGGAGGCGATCCGCAGACGGGCAGCATTCAGCTTCGCCTGGTCCAGGCGCTTGCGCGCAGCGAGGTCATCGCAGAGCTGGAGAGTGTGCTCCGGAAGCTGTCGGGCACGCAGCCGGGCCAGCTTCGCCGCCCAATGGGAATCACGGGAGACAGCCGAAGCGGGCGGGGACGGTACAGGGCGGGTGGTGCTGGGCATACAGGACTCCACACAGGCGAGATGAGGGGAAGTGGGGAGCCCGGCCGGGTGTGCGCAACGCAGGGTGAGCAAGGAGGGGCGCCGTTCGCTTGCCCGGCCGGGCAGTTCAAGGCCGGGCTACTGGGACAGCGACTTCGGCAGTGCGGGGATCTCCGCGTCCTGCGTCGGCTTCTCCGTGATCGAAAAGTTCACGGTGAACTTGGCTGCCTCATTGTCGGTCGAGTAGTTCGGTGACCGGGAACCGATGCGTACCGGGAAGATGTCCATCGACTTCGATGCCGGGACGTCGCCCTTGCGGAGGAAGACGATCCAGCCGGTGTCATCCTTCTTGAGCAGCTGCTCGATCTCGTCCGAGACCTTGTCCTCGTAGAACCCGAGGGACGAGTCGTCGGCCTGATCGGTGCCGGGGATCTTCGACTCGAAGGTGCTGCCGAGGTCCGGGGTCTCGATCGCCTGGTTGGAGAGGGCCCAGCCGTCGATCGCTGCGATCGCGTTCGTCAGGTCCGTGCCGGCGGTCAGCTCCGGCCGGGTCGGCACGTGGCCCTCGTGGACCACCGTCTTGAGCCACAGGACGCGGGTGACACCGCGCCTCGAATACTTCTTGACCTGCAAGGTCATCCGTCCGATTCCGGGACGGCAGCCCACACAGACAAGGGTGGCCCCGCCCCTCGACGTCGTGTCGGGGAACCGGCCCACCTCAAGGGAGGAGGGCGTCCGCGCGGGCCTCCGCGGTGAGGGGGCACAGGAGTAGGACGGTGATGTGTTCTTAGCCGCTGTGCACGCTTATTCTACTGTCAGCAAGCGAGATGCTGTCAGGAGCTTGCTTTACAGCCACCCGCTACGAAGCCGCCCCGCACCGATACAGGGGCGGGGCGGCTTCGTTCACTCAGGACTCGCGATGGGCAGAGAAGTCCTCTCAGGTGTCCTCAGGAAGCAAGCGTGAATCCCAGAACGCATAGTGCGAGGCCGCCGAGCATCATAACCGCGTAGACGAGGATTTTGACGCGTCCTGAGCTTTCCTTGTCGCGCGACATCCTCCGGGCGACAGTGCGGCTCAGCGCAGCAACGACGAGCCCTACTACCACGAGTGCAATACCCATTTTCCGAACCCGCCCACTGCCTTCCGCGACTAACGATTACGCCGCTTGTTCCAAATCCCATATGCAAACATTCCGGCGACGAGGAGGAAAATCGCCACGCCTATAAGGGCACCGGCGGTTCCGTCAGGTATCCAGCTTCCTCGCCCCGCCAACTGCACCGATCCCATGAAATTCCTTTCTTGTAACCTCTAGAGCCCTGGGGTCACGGCATCTGTAGCGATGCCGTGACCCCAGGGGGAGTATTAAGACCAAGCCTCCTCAGCAGCGCCCTGAACCTGGTCGCCCACAAACTCACCTGCAAGTGTGCAGACGCCCGCTACGGCTACGCCTCCTGCCCCGGCCGTAGGCAAGCTAGCTGCACCAGCGGCGGAAATACAGGCCGCGTCCGTTATGCCGCCAGCAACGGCTCCGGCAGCAACGGCACCGAGCTGGCCCCAGTCCCCGGCCTTGATGGCTGCGGCGCCCTCGCTGATTACCTGAACATCGGCCAACGCACCTCCGGCCTCCTTAGCGACACCCTTGGCCAACTTGCTCAACGAGAAGAGACCGTTGGGGTCGATGCGGTTGACCGGGTCGCCTTCCGCGTACAGGTACGGGTTCTTCTCCTGGCCGGACGGGTCCGGGCTGGTGAAGCGGCCGATGCGCGGGTCGTAGTAACGGGCCTTGAGGTGGTACAGGCCGGTCGGGTCCTGGTAGCCGCCCGCGAAGCGGTAGGGCTGGGGGACCTTTTCGGTGAAGGTGCCGTCGACGCCGCGGGGGCTGTAGCGGTACTCGTTCACCTTGGTGCCGGTCTCGTCGGCCATGGCCAGGACGGAGCCCAGTGCGTCGGTGAGGTAGTAGTACGACTTGCCCCCGGTCGTCATGGAGTTGAGGGTGCCCCCGGGTTCCCGGTTGAATCCCATGTCCCCGGACGGGTCGGTTCTGCCGGAGAGGCCCAGCGGGCCGTTGTGCATCGTGGTGTCGCCGTAGAAGAGGCGCTCGGACTGGTCGGTGGAGCCGTAGAGGCCGGTGTACTTCTTGCCCGCGACGGTCACCGAGGTCTGCTGGGAGTGATCGGACCAGATGCCGCCCGTGCGGGCCCGTTCGGCGCCGCTCGCGCCGTCGGTTTCGTTGCCTGCCTTATCGTAGCCCCAGCCCGCGGTGGAGCCGGCGCGGGAGATGAGCTGGGAGGCGTCGTTGTAGCCCAGGGCGATGCCGGAGGGGCAGCCCTTCGTCGAGCCCTGGGAGGTGAGGTTGCCCGCTGCGTCGTAGCAGTACTGGTAGGAGGCGGCGAGGGTGGTGCCCTTCTTCTCCTCGGAGTAGGAGAAGCGGCCCGCGCTGTCGTACTCGAAACTCTTCTTCAGACCCATGACGCCGTCAGTGACGGTGCGGATCTTCATGCCGTCCTTCGTCGCCGTCCCGGAGACGTAGGAGTACGTGTACGAGGTGTTCGTCAGGGTGCCCTTGGGGGAGGTCGCCTTGATCAGGGTGGGCCGACCGGACTTGTCCGGGGTGACCTCCTGGACCGTGCCGCCGGGGTAAGTGGTCTTCGTGCGGACGTCGTTGGCGTTGTAGTCGTACGTGGATTCCCTGCCCGCCGGGTCCTTCAGCGACTTCAGCCGGTTTGCCGCGTCGTAGGTGTAGTCGGTGAGTCCGGCGGGGTCCTTGTAGGTGTCGACGTTGCCTGCCGGCGTGTAGGTCAGCTCGGTCTGGGAGCCGTCCTGGAGGGTGCGGATCGTTTCGCGGGACAGGGGGTCGAAGGCGTACTTGATGAGACCGCCGTCGTCGGTGCGCTGCGAGAGGTTGCCGTCGCCGTCGTAGACGTAGGTGACCGTGGTAGTGGAGGAGGAGACCTCCTTGATCCGGTCGCGATTGTCGTACGTGAAGACGGAGTTGACGCCGCGGCCGTCCACCGAGGTCTCGACGCGGCCGAGCGCGTCGTAGGTGTACGTGCTCTTGCCCAGCGGCGCCGGCGGGGTGACCTCGATCAGGTTGCCCTTGGCGTCGTACTGGAACTTGGTGACCTTGCCGCGCGCGTCGGTGACCGTGCACCGCTGGCCCTCGAAGCCGCCGCACGTCGGGGTCGCCTTGTTGTAGGTGTACTTCTCCGTGCCGCCGCCCGTGCCCGAGACGGCCACCGATTCGGTGTTGCCCGCCGCGTCATAGGTGAACGAGGTCTTCTCGCCGTCCGCGGACTCCATCGTGCCGGGAACGTCCCGGCCCGCCTTCGTGGCGTACGCGCCTACCGCCGACGTCGCTCCGGTGGGGAGCTTGGCGGAGGTGGGGTTGTTGCGGGCGTCCCACCCGTACGCGGTCTCGTTGCCCGGAGTGGTGCCGACCCCCATGGCGTCAGTGGCCGTTTTGACGTTGTGGTTCGCGTCGTAGGTGGAGGAGCGCGAGTGCCCCAGGGCGTCGATCGTCTTGGTGACGCCGCCGTCCTTGTTCAACTCGTACGTAGTGGTGTGCTGTTCCGGGTCGGTGACCTTCGTCTTCCCGGCCTCGTACGCGTACGTGTAGGTCGGGCCCGTGTGCGCGTTGCCGTTGAAGGCGGTCGCCCGCTGCATGGAGGTGACGCGGCTCTGCGCGTCGTAGCCGAAGTTCGTCACCCGGCCGTCCGGGGTCGTGATCCGGGTCAGGCGGCGCGAGGAGTCGTACTCGAAGGCCGTGGCCTTGCCGTCCGTGTCCGTGGTCTTCGCCAGGTCACCGGCCGCGTTGAGGTCGAAGACGGCGGTACGGCCGGTGTGGTCCTTGGCCTGCCACTGCGAGGCGTCCGTCTTCACCAGGTCGACCGAGCGGCCCGAGCGGGTCTCGGTCAGCTTGAAGCCCTTGTGCTCCGGACCCTCGTCGTGCTGGGTGACGGTGATCGTGCCGTTGTTGCGGTCGGTGACCTTGGTGAGGGTGCCGCCCGCGTTGTACGTCTCCTTCGAGCCGGACTTGCGGTCGGTCAGGGTGTACGTCCCGTCCGCGTTCTTCGTCAGGTCCTTGGAGTAGCCGGCCGGGGTGGTGTACGTCCCGTCCGCCTTCTTGGCGAACCGCACCGAGGCACCCGTGGCGTCGAACCACACGAACTCCGTGTCCGAGATCTGCGCGTACCGCTCCCAGCCCTGCCACCACCGCTGCGAGACCTTGCCCCACGGGGCGTCCATGGAGTTGTACGTACGGGTCAGCTGAAGGCTCTGGCCGACTCCCGGAACGTCGAAGTCCGTGCCCGCCAGCATCAGGTTGCCGGTCGAGTAGTTCACCCTGGCGACCAGGGAGTCCGTGATCCGGAAGTCAGAGATCCGGTGCCACGGGACCCCGCCCTGGCCCTTCGGGATCTCCGCCAGCAGGGGTGCTGCCGGGGCCGCGAGGCGGGCCTTCTGCGACGAGCTGGAACGCTGTTTCTGTGCGGCCCGCCACGCGGCACGGTTCTTCGACGGGGCCGCTTCCGCGACCGGCGCCGGCGCCTTGTTCGTGCCCACCTTCACCGGCGGGATCGGCAGCCGGGGGGCGTCCTTGCCCCATACGGAGTTCGCGGGCACCGGCGGCGGCTTCACCGGGTCGGCCATCGCGGTCGGCAGCGCGCCGGCGCCCAGCGCGAGCACCGCCAGAGCAACCGTCAACGTGCGTCTTGCCCGTACCTGCGCACGGGCATGGGTGTGCTTCTGCATCAACTTCCCCCCACGGAAAGTTAGCTACCGATGTCCCCAACGGTCACCGGAGGCGCACACAGTCACACACTTCGCACACAGGGCGCCCTGCCGTACCCCGAAGAATCGAACGCATGCGCGTAGGAATAAGCCCCTCCGGTTAGGGGTGAAATGGTGGGATATTACCTAGGTGAGATGGAGGTTCTGGCAAGGAGGGCGGGGGTATCGCCGTGAAATCTGGCCTGTACCTTTCCCTCTCACCTCCATGATCATTTGCTACAGAGAAGACCGGAATATGCCACAGTCGAGCAAAGTGTCGAGGTGTCACGCTTCCGCCCGGAGAGGGAGGGGAGGTCTCTCGGGTGCTCTTTAGCGTGCTGGGAAAACGGCTGCCCAGCAGTGAGGCATCGCTTGAGCCTGTCATTCCGGGCGAGAGGTGATTTGCAGATGATTACCCGTTCGGAGTTGAGCTGCATGACACGTTCCTTCATGGGCTCCTCGCTCGGGGCGTGTGCCCCGCCAGTGGGCGGCCGCGTGCGGTCAGTAGCGCGTTCGCAAGCTGAAGGGGGACGCCGGTGTCACAGTGAGCGAAGCACTGAGACGGCTTTGCCCAGGATCGCCGTGCTGCTTTCTAGCGGGATGGGGGTGAAGGCCGGGTTGCACGGCATCAGCCACATTCCGTCCTCCGTGATCCGCAGTTTCCTCACGGTGACTTCGCCGCCCTGCCTGTCCAGCAGGGCGGCAACGATGTCGCCGTGTGCGGCAATGCGCTGGCGTCGCACGGTCACCACGTCACCTTCCCTGATCCCCGCATCAATCATGCTCTGGCCGCGGATCGTCACCGCGAGGAGTTCCCCGTCGCCCACCGCACGGCGCGGCATGGGCAGCACCTCCTGCACCTCCGGCCCGGCCTGGTGCGGTAAGCCGGCAGCGAACCGGCCGATGAGGGGGACCCAGGCGACCTTGGTCTCCTGCTGGTCTGCTTCGACGAGTTCTGCCGGGTAGTCGTCGGAGTCGGTGGGCCGTGGGTCACTGACCAGGGCTAGTGCGCGGGCGGCGAGAGCGTAGGCGCGTGGGCGGTGTGGGTCGCGGTGCAGGAAGCCCTTACGCGCCAGTTCCCTGAGCTGGTGGGCGACCGAGCTGGTTGAGGACAGGCCCACTGTCTCGCCGATCTCACGCATCGACGGCGGGTAGCCCCGGGTGCGTACCGAGTCAGTGATGCATTCCAGAACAGCCTTTTGGCGGGGCGTCAGGCGGTCCGCGTCATCGCGTGCGGGCACGCCGGGACCGATGGTGCTGTCGTGCATGGCCGCTCCCCACCGATCTTGAACCGACCGACCGTAACGCCGGCCGCTACGAAAGGGAACACGCGATTCCCGGATATGGGCCATGCGTGAGACAGGTTTTTGGGTGGAACCTCTGCGGGGCCTGCGCCCGCCCCCGGGATCGAACCGGGAACTCTGCGGATTGTGTACGGATCTCCCCGTCGGGGGGCCGGTACCGCGCACCTCTACCAGTTGGGTCAGGCGGGCTGGAGCGATGCTCTCGTCTCCGACACTACGGTGCTCAAGGTGTTGCCTCCGGGCTGCTGGTGGCAGACAGCCGGTATCGCTGGCTGCTGGTCACCACCCCGTCCGAGGCCCCCGCGTCGTCTGTACCGGCGTCGGTGTCCAGTTCTCGGGCCCAGACCTCCACCCCGGGTATCACAAGTGGGTTGCTCCACTGTCCAGTTGCGGCGCGTGCGAGAACTGCCTGCCGCACCTTGTCAGCAAGCCACTGAGCCTGGTCCGCACGCCCGCCGACCGCTGTCACCTGATAGACCAGCTCTGCATCCTCGCCCCGGTCGGCAAGGGGGGCGCCGCTGACTGTCCCCCCGAGCGCATAAAGAACCGTGTACGGCACGGGGACGGGCTTCCCGGCGACCACAGGGAGGGAGCCGAACCCGCAAGGCCGTCCGGTCGCCACGGCCAGCAGCTCTTGGAGTGCCCGTGTCACCGGAAGTCTGTCGATCACTCGTTGTCCTCTGCGAACTGGGAGGAAGCAGGGCCCTCGATGGACAGCACCCCGTAACGGCACAGGCCAAGCACGTCCCACTCTGGAACCCCGGGTGTGGCCAGCACGCTCAAGGACCGATCACCGTCAGTGTCCAGGAGTTCGGCGACCACAACCGCGCGGGCGAGCATGCCGTACTCGTGCCCCGCGAGGACTTCGGCCAGAGCTTCTTCGATGTCGCCGGTCAGACTCACAGCGTCACCTCCACGGCCATCCCCAGGGTGCGGGCCAGTGTGGGCCCAGCCGACTGGACAGCAAGCCCCAGGTGTGGGAACGGGCGCTGCGCGTAGTGCCGGCCGAGGGAGTCGACGCCGACGAACCCGAACTCCAGCCTGCGCGCCTGTGGGGCGGCAGAGCCGACCTCGGCCACAACGACTGCTCCCGCCCGTTGGACTTCGGAGCGCCAGGACGCCCGGTAGCGGCCGGTGATCACACGGGGGCCGGGACGCCCGGAAGCGTTCTGCTGTACCTGCTGCACCAGTGATTGGGCACTGTGCCGCATGACGGTTTCCGCAGCGACCACCGACCTTTGCGCGCCACGCTCCAGAGCCGCCGCGAGGGCGCCGGGAGAAGTGAACGATCCGCCGCTCATGCTGCGGCCTCCCGGTTGTGTTCCTCCAGCCACACCGTCCGCAGCACAGGGAACGACGACACCTCGGGAAGCGCCGTCACCCGGTACATACGGCCGACCGCCTGCACGTCTCGCGCCTCGACCACCCGCACCTCGTCCCCCTCACAGAGTTCGGGAGCCGACAGGGGAAGCAGCATCCGGTACCCCGGACGTACCTCCTGCACCCACGCCCCCTCAGCCCCGCCACGGCTGCGGATGCGTTCCTGGTGCCCGTACAGACCCGCCTGTCCGGAGTGCACCACCAACCTGTCGACGGGGACGAGGACGCCCGTCTCAGGGTCCAAGACCTCGCCGGCCGCCTCCCGCGTGATCCGCACGGTGTCCGGCATGAGGTGCCGCTGCGCGAACCGGGCAATGCCCTGCTGATCAAGCAGCACCTTTGACCGCCCACTCCCGCAGTTGTGCCAGCAGGCCGCGCGTCAGCTCACCCGGAGCGCCGTCGAGGTCATCGCGGTCGAGGACCGCCGCATCGAGCTTCGCGGCGTCCACCAAGTCCAGGAACCCGATCACGACATGCCGCACGTCCGCAGGCTCAACGGACACGTCCGCGAGGCCATCGAACTCCAAGCCCTTCCAACCCGTTTGCACGTAGAGGGTCAGCTCGGGGCCCTCGTCCACCGTCTGTGTTATCCGGTACGCCTCGACTGCTGACGCGACGTTGTGGCCGTCGATCTCGATCACCGCACCGTCGCGCGAGCTTGCGGCGACTCGTACGCGGCGGGGGTCCTGAACTGTGCTCATGACCTTGAGCGTAGGTGTGCGGAGAACGCTGAAACCGGCGACAGAGGAGGCGTCGTCTTGGCTGGCGTAGCGTGTGAAACATCCAATCAACCGAGCTGCTGGCTGCTTCTTGGTGCTGCTGGATATGCCCCGTCCCACGCTCTGTGGGACGGGGCGCGGTGCTGTGCGCTCTTTGGTCTGTGCATAGGTTCACCGTCGCGACACCAGTGGGGGAGGCCGATGTGGAGCCGGTCTAGCACGGGCGTTCGGAATAGTTGACCTTGCACAGGAGGCGAAGTGGGGTTCGTCTTCCGGGGCCTCTAGCGGCGATGCACTCAGAGGTGTGAGGCGATGGCGGGCATCAGGTCCTGGAATGTGCGGCCGTCAGCCGGTGAGCCGAGGGCCGCCATCTGCCAGCCCGTTCCCTGCCGGACCACCTTAGCCATGACCTGCGCGGTGTGACGTCCGCCGCCGGTGAGGGTGTAACGGGCGAGCTCCTGACCGTTTGTCTCGTCCAGGAGCCGGCAGAAGGCGTTGTCGACTTCCTCGAAGGTCTGTCCGGTGAAGGAGTTCACGGTGAAGACGATCTGGTCGACGTGGACGGGCACTCGGGAGAGGTCGACCACGATGGACTCGTCGTCGCCGCCCTGTCCTGCGCCGCCGACGCGGTTGTCTCCGGTGTGGGTGACGGAGCCGTCGTCGCTGACGAGGTGCTGGAAGTAGACGACGTCCACGGGCTGCTTGTCGGCGAAGAGGACCGCCGAGGCGTCCAGGTCGATCTCGCGGGCGGTCAGCTTGGCGAGGAAGCCCTTGCGGGGTGCGGCCTTCCAGCCCAGCCCCATGCGTACGACGGTGAGTGCGCCGCCGTCGGACTTGCTCAGGCTGATCTGCTGGCCCTTGGTTAGGTTCACGGACACGCGGTGTCTCCCTTTTTACGGGTGTGCGGTAGTTCGGGTGGGGGCGCTAGCGGTGCGTCCAGGCAGGTGCCGTCAGGTTCTGTGTGGGCCCGTTCGCGCTCTTCCGGTCGGTCCTACCTTCGGGACGGAGCTGGATGACGTGCGGGTCCTGCGGCTGGGTGGTGACCCCTTCTGCCTTCATCGCCTTGGCCTCGCTCTTGAGTATTCGCGCGGCCTTGCCCGCGTTCCGGGCGAGGTCGGGCAGCTTCTTGGCACCGAAGAAGACGAGGACGACAATCAGGAGGAGGGCGAGCTCGCTGAGTCCGAACACCGGTATCCGCTTCCTTGATGTGGGGTGGAGCTGCTGGACCGGGGTGCAAGTGAGACCCTGCACCCCGGTGGGAGGGAGACGGACGGGTCAGACGCTGACGCCGAAGTCCGTGGCGATTCCGGCCAGGCCGCTCGCGTAGCCCTGGCCGACCGCGCGGAACTTCCACTCCGCGCCGTTGCGATAGAGCTCGCCGAAGACCATCGCGGTCTCGGTGGCGGCGTCCTCACTCAGGTCGTAGCGGGCGATCTCCGCGCCACCGGCCTGGTTGATCACGCGGATGAAGGCGCCCCGGACCTGGCCGAAGCTGTGGCTGCGGGCCTCGGCATCGTGGATGGACACGGGGAAGACGATCCGTGCCACCTGGGCAGGCACGGCGGCGAGGTCGACCTTGATCGACTCGTCGTCTCCCTCGCCCTCACCGGTGAGGTTGTCGCCCGTGTGCTCGACGGAACCATCCGGGCTCTTCAGGTTGTTGAAGAAGACGAAGTGCTCGTTGGACAGCACCTTCCCGGCCTCGTCGACCAGGAGCGCGCTGGCGTCGAGGTCGTAATCGGTGCCCGTGGTGGTCCTTACGTCCCAGCCCAGGCCCACCACGACGGCGGTCAGACCAGGGGCCTCCTTACTCAGCGAGACATTGCCGCCCTTGGAGAGGCTCACGCCCATGTCGTTTCCCTTCTTCGGTACCGGGATGCGCGAGCACCCTGGCAGCAGGTGTGACAGGACCAAAAACTACAGCACTGTAGAAGTATTCGTGCGTAGGAACTGCGTCTGCCGACACGAGCTTTCCGGCCATGCCCCCTTACGGTGGGCCGTGTCGTGCGGTGGGTCTGCCTACGATGTCGCGATGCCCGCACGGCGGCTGCGGGGCAGCGGACGAGAGGGGCGCCGAACATGACGGCCGAAGACAGAAGCGGCGGCAAGGACGGCAAGGAGGCCGCGCGCCCTCGCGAGCGCAGGCGTGGGCAGGGCGAACTGGAGACGCTGGTGCTGTCCCTGCTCGGCACGGCGCCCGGCCCGGTGACTGCGGGATGGGTGCAGGAACGCCTCGGAGGCAACCTCGCCTACACGACGGTGATCACCATCCTGGGCAGGCTGTACGAGAAGGGAGCCGTGGCCCGCACCCGGTCCGGGCGGTCCTTCGCGTGGACACCGGTCGCGGACGGGGCGGGGCTGGTCGCGCTGCGGATGCGCAAGCTGCTGGACAGGGAGGATGACCGGGACGCCGTGCTGTCCAGTTTCGTATCGGCGCTCTCGGCGGACGACGAGCGGCTGCTGCGCACTCTTCTCGGCGAGAGCGAGTCGGTCGGCACTGAAGGACCGGAGAGCTGAGCCCGTGGGCGTTTTCGTCTTCTTGCCGCTGATCCTGCCGCTGACCGCCGTCCCCATAGCCCGCCTCGCCGAACAGCACCTTCACCCGCGGACCGCAGCCCGCCTCCTCACAGCTGTCGCAGCGATCCTCGCCACATGCAGCACTGTCTGCTTGGGTCTGCTCGTGGTCGTCGGCACCGCGCAGCTCCCCGGCAATCCGTTGCCCGACAGCTGGTCCGACCCGGAGGTGCGCGAGGCCGTCCCGCACGATGAGATCGCAGGAAAGCTCTCGATCGGTGCACTGGCGATGGTCGTGCTGGCATGCGGGCTTACCCTCTACCGGCACCGCCGCTTTCGTGTCCAGGCTCATCGAGCCCTGGCCGGTCTCCGGACTTCTTCGGAGGTGGCCGTCCTGAGCGACGAGGCGCCGTACGCATACGCCCTGCCCGGTGCGCCGGGTCGCATCCTTGTTTCCACTGGCATGCTGGCCGCCCTCACTGATACCGAACGCCACGCCCTGCTCGCCCATGAACGCGCACACCTCACCGGACGCCACCACCGCCTGCTCCTCGCCGTGCAGCTTGCGAGCGGTGCTAATCCATTGCTGCGTCCGCTCCGTAAGGCCGTCGGTTACTGCACCGAGCGATGGGCCGACGAAGAGGCCGCCCGTGCCATCGGCGACCGCCGCACCACAGCCCGCGCAGTGGGCAAGGCGGCTCTTGTCTCCTTCCCGCGCACTACTGCCCGGGGGGCCTTCCCGGGGCTGCCGGCCTTCGCCGAGGCGGGGCCTGTCCCGCGCCGGGTGGCCGCCTTGCTCCGCCCGGGCCCGCCCGCCAACAGCTGGCCGCCTGCGCTCACCTCCGCCGGGATCGCGGCCATCGTCGCGGCGGCCGGAACCGCCGCTTCCACGCTCTCCGCCCTCAACGCAGCCGTTGCCCTCTTCTTCGTCCTGGAGGCCGCCACCTACGGATAGGCCTGCCCGAAAGTATTTCCACCCGCAGTTCACGCAGGCCTGTCGCGCCGCCTTTTTAGCTACCTTGCGGGGACGGTGACGCTCGTGGTCGGCCAGGCTTCCATGCCGTGCGCCGAGCAAGCTCCGGGACCGCGCGTAGTACGCGCGAACCGGAGACAGTGCTGAGGGGGTCCGGCAGGCCTGGGACCGTCTTGGCCCGGCAGGCCCGCCGAACTTTCTTCATCCCGTCACCGGCAGGCAAGCCAAGATGTTCAGCTGCGGGACTTGAACCGCTCCAGCGCGGCCACACCCACGACGGCGAGTGCGATCTGGATGAGCCACTCGACCCAGTCGATGCCCTTGGTGTCTGCGACACCGAAAGCGGCGGCGATGGCCGTGCCAATGAACGCCGCGGCGATGCCGACGGCGATCGTCCACAGCACACCGATGTGCTGACGGCCCGGCAGCACGAGGCGCCCCAACACTCCGATGACGATGCCGATCACAATGGCGCTGATAATGCCGGAGATTTCCATAGCTGTCCCTTTCGGTACGTCCTGGAAGAGGTGTGCCCCGCGCCTCCGCAGTCATGACCTACGGCGTGCCGCCTGATGTCCTAGAGGTCGAACTCGTGGGGCGGCAGGTCGAGGGCGTAGCAGGCTTCGCGGACCATGGCCTGTTCGGTCTTGTCGAAGTCGCCGTCCGCGCCGCCGATGACGATGCCGATCTGGATGACCGCGCGTGCCTCGGCCGGCTTCTTCTTGGCCTTCGCGATCTCCTGGAGGACGCTGACCTTCCCGAAGTCGAAGTCGGCGGTGAGTTTGGCGAGGTTGTCGTCGAATCGCTTCTGGAGGTCTTCGGCGGCGAAGTTCTGCAACACCTCGTTGGTGGCGATGAGTTGCGCGACCCTGCTGCGCTCGGCGGGGTCGATGGTGCCGTCGGCCGTGGCGACCAGGGCGCACATGGCCATGCTCGCGTCGCGGAACGCGCCGCTCTTGAGGTCGTTCTTCTTTGCCGTGAGCTGGGTCTGCATCGTGGATGCGGACTCCTTGAAACGGTCCCACAGGGCCATCGGAACTCCGTATGTGTCGGGGGAGCGTCGGGCCGGCGAAGGCGCGACCCGGCACCCACATTGCTCTACAACAAAGTAGAACTTAGCAGGGGTGGTGGGCCCTTAGCCCTCGTCGCCGCCTTCCTCCTCCTCGGGCTCCTCCTCGTCGCCCTCGAAGAAGTCCCCCACCTCGTCGACGACTTCGGCCGCCACCATGCCGCCGACCACGCCGACCGCCAGGCCCGCGGCGCCCGCGGCGACCACCGTGCCCATGCCCGGTCCGGAGCGATGCCCGCCGGAGTGGTGGCCGTGATCGCCCTTGTGCGCGTGCCCGCCGTGCGAGGCGTATGCGTGACCGTGCCCTCCCCCCGCGTGCGGGGCGGGGATGCCGTGGGAGGCGACGAGCTGGCGGACCCAGCTGTCGACCTCGGTGTTCCAGTCGTACTGGCTGATGCTCTGGTGACTGACGGCGAAGTGGGTGAGGGCGTCCCGGCCGGAGGAGAAGAGTCCGCCGGGCTTGTCCGCTTCGAGTACGACCTCGACGCCGCCCGGGTTGGCCAGGAAGGTCACCTCGACCTCGCGCATGGCGTGTGCGTACTGCGGGGCCGGGGTGAGCTCGATCTCCTGATAGAAGGGGAGCTGCTGGCTGGTGCCGCCGATGCGCCCGTACTCCAGGTCGGCCGACTTGAAGCCGAAACCGAGCTGGCCGAGCGCCTCCAGTACCGCTTCCTGCACGGGAAGGGGCTGGACGGTCAGCTGGTCGAGGTCGCCCTTCTCCTTGGCGCCGGCGATGGCAAGCTCCGTCCGTACACCGAGAACGATGCCCAGCGGCTGGCCCCGAAGCTCGGTGACGGGCGTCTCCCATGGCAACGGGAACGTGAAGGCGACGCTTCGGTGCTCGTTCTCCGCGAGCCGGAAGCCTCCACCGACCTGAATACGGTCGAAGACGACGACACCGTCCGCCTCGCCGTCCTCGTGTTCTGCCTCGACGCGGGCGACCAGCTCCAACGTGATCCGCTCGATGTCGAAATCGGCTTTGCCGCCGATGAGTTGCACCTCGCCCCGCACCGCTCGGCCGGGCAGGAACGGCCCCCCTTCCAGCACCGTGTCCACAGTGGGGCCGCCGACCCCGATAGAGCCGAGCAGTCGTTTGAACACCATGATGGCGTCCGCTCCTTCACGTTGTACGTGGATCTCAGGTGAAGGGGTGCACCCTGCGGCCGCCTGGTTGCGAGAACGCACACGGCCAGGGCGAACGGGCAGGGAGAAAGACACCCCTCGCTTTTTCTACAAGCATGTAGAACCATAGGGCTGAGTGACTCCCGCGCGGAGCACGCTTGGCCGAATCAGCAAGAACGTCCGAAAAGAACCCCCGCCGACCAGTCCGCGAGCCTGTCCGCCGCGCATGTTTTACTATCTCTTTACGATGTACTCGGGCAGACTGTCCGACCCGAACAATCCCCGGATCATCTCGATCCGCCGAGTGACGAAGGAGTGGCAGACCCGCAATGGGTGAGCCTCCCAGTACGTGCCGTGCCGCAGCCCGACCGCTTTCCGCAGGCCAGGGATCGGGGGTGGCACGGTGACCGAGGTCCTTTTGCTGCTCCTGGCGCTGGCACTCATGCTGGCGTGCGCGGTGTTCGTCGCAGCCGAGTTTTCCTTGACCACGATCGAGCGCAGTGAGCTGGAGCGGGCCGCCCAGGCGGGCGAGCGCGGCGCCGCGAGCGCGCTCCAGGCGGCCAAGCGGCTGACCTTCCAGCTTTCCGGTGCCCAGCTGGGCATCACGGTGACCTCCCTGGTCATCGGCATGCTCGCGGAGCCGTCCCTCGCCGCGCTGCTGCGCAGCCCCCTGGAAGCGGTCGGCATGCCCGCTGGCGGGGTGAGCACCACCGCCACACTGCTGGGTGTCGCCCTGTCGACGGTGCTGCTCATGGTGATCGGCGAGCTCGTACCGAAAAACTGGGCGATCTCCCGCCCGCTCGCGGTCGCGAAGGTGGTGGCCACGCCGCAGCGTGCCTTCACCGCCGCCTTCGGCCCGCTGATCCACCACCTCAACAACACGGCGAACCGCGTGGTGCGCCGCATGGGCATGGAACCGCAGGAGGAACTGGCCTCGGCCCGGACGCCGGAGGAACTGGTGGCCCTCGCCCAGCACTCTGCCCGCGAGGGAGCTATCGAGGCGGACTCGGCCGAGCTGTTCGTCCGCACCCTGCACCTGGGCGACCTCACCGCCGAGAACGTGATGACCCCTCGCATCGACGTGCAGGCCCTGGAAGCGATGGCCACCGCCCAGGACGCGGCCAACCTGACACTGGCCACCGGTCTGTCCCGCTTCCCCGTCTACCGCACCTCTCTCGACACCGTCATCGGCACCGTGCACATCCGCGACGTACTCGCCCTCGACGAGGACAAGCGCCGCCTCACCCGCGTGAGCGACCTGGCGACGACACCCCTACTGGTGCCGGACTCCCTGCCCGTGGACAAGCTGCTCGGCCGACTGCGCCAGGCACGCACCATGGCCGTCGTTATCGACGAGTACGGCGGCACCGCCGGCGTGGCCACCGTCGAGGACATCGTCGAGGAAGTCGTCGGCGAGGTCCGCGACGAGCACGACCCCCACGAAGCCCCCGACCTCGTCCTCACCGAGGACGCACCGGACGGACGCTCCGTGTGGGAGGCCGACGGAAGCATCCGTCTGGACCAGCTCGAAACTATCGGCTTCAGCGTCCCTGACGGGCCCTACGAAACCCTTGCGGGCCTGATCGCGACCCGGTTGGAGCGCATCCCCACCCTCTCCGACCGGCTCGACGTTGACGGCTGGCAGCTCGCGGTGCTCCGCGTGGAACACCACCGCGCCGACCGCGTCCGAGTCACCGCACCCGCTGCAGCCCAGCCCCGTACGGAGGAAGCCCGATGACCGCTGTCCAACTGCTCATCGGCGCCCTCACCCTGGTCACCAACGCCTTCTTCGTCGGCGCGGAGTTCGCGCTGATCTCCGTGAGGCGCAGCCAGATCGAGCCCGCCGCCCGCAAGGGCAACCGGCGAGCCACCTCCACCCTCTGGGGCCTGCAACACCTTTCCGCGGTCATGGCCACCGCCCAACTCGGCATCACCATCTCCTCCCTGGTGCTGGGCGCCGTCGCCGAGCCAGCCATCGCCCACCTGCTGGAAGGCCCCTTCAAGGCCGTGGGCGTACCGGACGCGCTGGTCCACCCGATCGCCTTCGTGATCGCGCTGACCGCCGCAACGTACCTGCACATGCTCCTCGGCGAGATGATCCCCAAGAACATCGCACTGGCAGCCCCGGCCCCGACCGCGCTCCTGCTCGGCCCCCCGCTGATCGCAATGACGCGGGCCCTGCGCCCGGTCATCTTCGGCATCAACGCGTTCGCCAACGCCCTGCTGCGACTGCTCAAGGTGGAACCCAAGAGCGAGGTCACCTCCGTCTTCACCGACGACGAACTCGTCCGCCTGGTGAAGGACTCCAGCGAAGCTGGCCTGCTCGCCCCCTCCGACGGCGAACGCCTGCGAGACGCACTGGAACTGGGCACCCGCCCCGCCGGAGAAGTCATGGTGCCCCTGAACAAGGTGGTCACCGTCGATGACGGAACCACCCCTCGCCAACTCGAACGGGCTGCGGCACAGTCGGGCTTCTCCCGACTGCCGGTCACCGGCGCCGGCGGCGAAGTACTGGGCTACCTGCACATCAAGGACTCTCTGGGCGTCGCCGAACGCTCCCAGCCCTTCCCTCAAAGCGCCCTGCACCCGATTATCCGCGTCGAGATCGACACCCCGCTCGACGACACGATGACCGCGATGCGGGCCGGCGGCACCCACCTGGCCGCCGTCACCGGAGACAAGGGCACCGTCATCGGCTTCGTCACCATGGAAGACGTACTGGACGAACTCGTCGGGGCCGGACCGACCGGCTGACCGGCGGCACCCTTCGTGCCTGGCAGGCACTTGCCTGCCAGGCACACCCGATGACTGCGGTGAGCCCCAGGACACCCTGTTTCAGGGGTATGGCGCGATTCTCAGGCACTGGCCGTTGGTTCGCCGGAGGCCGGACTGGAGGCGAGGACAGGTACAGCACCGAACGACTGCGCTCATGAAGGCGACACCCAGTCCCGGGCCTGGCGGCGTACTCGACCGGCACTAGGCCACGCACTGCGCCGAAGCAGAACCAACAGAACCGGTACAGTGACGGCCCACGTCTTGCCGACCATCTGCCCAGGCACAGCAGCCCACACGGGAATCCCGGCGAGGGTGAGGAACATGATCGTGTGGAGGAGCGAGCCGAGGAGGGTGGCGGGGACGACTGCCCGCACCCAGCCGCGTTGGCGCAGCGGGGTGTACAGGCACATGTCTGCGCTCTCGGCGACGAGGACGGATGCCGCGCTCGCGAACGCCAGGGCAGGCGGGGCGATGAGCGCGGACAGCAGAGAGCCGAGAAGGACCGCCGTCATGACCCCGCGACGCCCCAAGAGATCCTGAAGCGAGTTACGGACCATGAGCGCGAACCCAGCGAGGACCGTTCCAGCGGTCGCTGTCTGCCCGAGCCCGACAGGGATCATCCCGTGTGATGAGGTCAGGAGGTTCGCGCCGAGGAGTGCTCCCGCGTACGCGGCCAGCCACCCCATTGTCGGACCGAGAGGGAGGACCGGCGGCGGGGTTGGGTAGGTGTTCTGCCAGCTTTGAGGGTGGTCGGCGGGCAACGTCATCGGCGGGGTCTGGCGCATAGCTGGACGGCCGCCACCAGGTCGTGGCCGCCGGACGGGGTGTCATCGGGGGCCGGCTCGGTGAGGAGCTGGGCGGCACGACGTTCGAGGGCGGTCACGTTGGCCGAGTTGTCGATCGTGACGACCCCGTTGACGGTGACCTTCAAGGGTTCGGCGAGCAGGCCCGCGATCCGCTCGTGCAGGACCTCCAGGGCAACGCTGCGGGCGGAGTGCAGCCGGTCGTACCGGTGGGTGAGATCGGCCGGATCGGTGACGGGGCCGAGCTGGGACATAAGCCAGCTGAGGACGTCGCTGTTCACAGGGGGGTTCCAGAGAGGTAAGGGTGACGGCGGGGAGCATCCGCGCAGTGGGTTGCTCCCCGCCGTGCAGGGTCGGCCCTAGACGGTCTTCGTCTTCCGGGCGGACGTACTCGGGGGTGCCTTCGGGGCGGGCGGCGCACCCTCCTGCCAGCAGCGTGGGTTGGTGATCTGCTCCGCGATGGCCGGGTCCGCCACCTCGGTTCCGGGCAGGAGCACCACAGGGATGCGCTCGACCGGGTCCAGGACGTGAACGGCGCAGCTCAGGGTGCCGCGCGCACGGACGGCGGCGCTCACAGAACCGTCGCCGTGACGTGGCAGTCCGGGGCGTACAGAACCGGCATCGCCGCAGCGGCGCCCTTCGTCCACACCTGCACCGGGTCGTCCTGGACGTCGCGGGTGATGACGATGCCCGGCGCTTCCTGCCGCTCGATCTGCGGGTTCGTCCCCCGGGACAGGGCCAGGGACTCGGCGGTCGTGCCGTACTGCGTCTGACCCCACTTCGCCCGGTCCGGCGGCAGCATGATCCACCGGTCCTCGGGCAGCACCCGCTTGGACACGTCGTCCTGCCACACCTGCGCCTTATACAGGGTGACCGGCGGCAGACCGTAGGTGCCGCGCACCGAGTTGACCTGCTCGGGATTGAGCGTCGACGTCGGTGTCTGACCGCCGGCCGGGGTGCCGTAGTAGGCGGCCCGGTACGCCTGATTCGACGCCAGGTGCGAGTACGCCTTGCGGCTGGTGATGACCTGCTCAGGAGCGGGCGCACCGATCGAATCCAGGTACTCGATCCACCGCAGTTCGTCTGCGATCGGATCGGCATCAGGGGACGACCACGGCTTCGGGGCGGTCGGCATGTTCGCCGCCGGGACCCCGTAGTCGACCTCGACGGTCAGACCGTTCTCGCCCTGGAGGGAGAACTTGCCGTCCACCAGAACATCGCCCGCGGCGAGCTCCAGGCGGGAGCGGATCGCCTCTACGTGCCGCTCGGTGTCGTCGTAGAGGAGTTCCACGAGCCGGTCGTCATCCGCCCCCCGGGACGCGTCCAGGAGCAGCTGCTCCATCTCGCCGACGAGGAGCTTCTGACCCAGGGCGGGCAGGGTGCCCTCGGTCTGGGTGGTCTCGGCCTGCCGCTTCGCGAATGGCACGCTCGTGTCGTACGCACGGTAGGAGGCGGCGTTCACGCGCCGCTTCGACTGACGCACCCGCCACTTCACATCGTTGACCCGCGTCTCGGCGAACACGGACTGGGTGAGGAGGAAGTCGGCCGGGGTGGGAATAGTGCGGGCGTAGACCGTCAGGTCGGCCACCGACACGTTCTTCAGGAGGTCGGCGATGCTCACGCGCCCACCGCCCCGAGGAAGCGGAGCTGCGCACCGGCCGGGTGGGCGACGATCTTCGTGGGGTCGATGCCGCCGGGGATCTTCCCGGTCTTGACGGTGCCGTGCCAGAACAGGGCGGCGGGAACCTTCGTGGCGCCCGGCGTGTACGCGGCCTCGGCGTACACGAGGCCGGAAAGGACTTCCCGCCCGTCCTTGGCGAGCGGGTCGTACGGTCCGTACAGGCCGGAAGCGGTGATGCGGCCGACGGGAACGCCCGAGCGGACGTAGCCGTGGATGTTGCCCGGCGACGGCTCGACGTAGTGCGTGCCCTTGGTGAACTTCGGCAGGTCGAGAGTGATGGTGTCCGTGCTGTCGGTGCCGTGCCGGGACGCAAGCCAGTCCCGGTCAGCGGTCACCGTCACGGAGGTCGTGAACGGCTGGATCACGCCGCGTCTCCTGATGGTGCTGGAGCTGCGCACGCTCACCGGCCGGTGGCGTCGTCCACGAAGAGAAAGGGGGGCGTGGTCCCCAACAGCGGAAAGCGAGTCAGTCGTTGGCGGGGAGCAGGCCGCGACGGCGGGCCATCTCCGTACCGGCCGCGCCGGGCTTGCGCTCGACGTTGCCGGGGCGCGGCGGCGGCACTGAGGCCGGAGCGCCACCCGGAGCCGCCGGAACCACAGAAGTTCCGGTCTGGGCGGGAGCGAAGAGTTCGGGACGACGGGTCTTCAGGTCCTGGACCGCCTCTCCGACCACCGACTCCTCGGCATCATCGGGGACCCGCAGGAGGGCCACCGCGTCATCCAGATCTTGGCCCACCGCACCGACGCCGGCGAGCAGAGCACGCCGGGTGGCATCCCGTTCCCGGGCCAGCGCCTGTGCCTCCCGGGTGACCGCCGCCTTCTCCCGTTCCACGAGCTCCTGCTCGCGGCGCTGGGCCTCGGTGAGCTGTTCCTGCTCGGCCTGCCGCTGCCCGGTTACGTAGTCGGACAGATCGGCAGTGCTGGAAAAGCCGAGCTTGTCGGCGAGGGAACGCAGCGCGGCTCGGCCGCCCTGGTCCTTCTCCCGGGACAGGAGGGTGTTCAGCTTCGTCTGAGTGAGCGTTACGGTCGCGTCGTCGTTCGACGGGTCTTCCGAGGACGCACCCAGGACAGGAAAGATCGGGCGGCCGTCACGGCGGAAACCGAGCACGGTGCGCGGTGAGGGCAGGCTGCGGGTCATCAAAGAGTGCTACTCCCACGATGGCCCCGCGCCATGAGTGAGTCTACGGACGTCAAGACTGCGCCCTCAGCAACCTTTGCTGCGGCCCGTGTTCCCGACGATCTCCGAGCGTTCTTTCAGTCGGTGCCCCACCGCACTCTGGCTCTCGCCGGGCCAAGGGGAGCCCGAGGGGCACCGTTGAGACGCCCTGGCATGATCATCTTCATGGATGAGGGTGGGGATTTCGTGGGAACGGCGGGGGAGCAGGCGAAGCCGAAGAGAGGGCACACGGCCCGCATTGTACTGGCGGCGGGCGCCGCCGTAGCCGTGCTGGGCGCAGCCCTGGCGATCTGGAGGCCGTGGGTCGACGGTGCGCCGTTCACCTCGTACCGAGTCAGCTTGCAAGACGCCACGCACACGACACCGGGATCGTCTCCTGGTTCCTGCGTGCGCACTTCTGGCTCCGAGGCGGAAACCGTCATCTACGACACGGACGGGAAGCGGCTGGCAGCCGGACGGGCCGAAAAGGAAGGCACTCTCCTGGGAGCCGAGTACGGCAACTTCGCTGACCACTGCATGATCGTCACTCGCATCGACAACGTGCCCGGAGGCCTCGGCACCTACATCTCCGAATGGGGCGGCGGGACCCGAACGGAGATGAAGGAGAGCGATCTGCGCCGTCCCGTGGAGGACCAGCAGGAGCACTTCAAGACGTCGAAGAAGCCGAAGAGCTGACGGCCTCCCCCTTACGGGGCCCCGCCGTGGCATCATCGGCCGCCGGCTCGTTGCCATCCTCCGCCGCCCCCGGACTGGAAGTGGATTCGTCCTCCGACCTGCGGAGTTCAACGATCCGTCGTATCTCTTCCCGTGTGTCCTCGATGGGGTAGCCCGCATCCTGCAACATGCGAATGCCGGTCTCCAGCGAGAGCACGCCCGCGGTCACCCCCTTCACGACTTCGTCGAGGATCGCGGTGCGGTCTGTGGGGGTGTGCGGGCCGAATACGAGACGCGCGGGGAAGGCCTCACCGAGCGGCCAGCCGGGGGCCTGGCCTGCCTGGTGAATGCGGCCCACCATCTTGAGCAGCAGGCTGTACTTGTGGGCACGGGCGAGACGCAGCGCCCCCACCAGGGAGTCGAGCGGACCCAGCGACAGCTGAAGCGCGTACCCGCTGGGCACCCGTGAGGGGTCCACGGTGCCAAGGGCAACGGCAGGGAGCCGGGAGTTGACGGCCGCTCTGTCGCGGATCTCCTCGACCCGGGCCCTGAGTTCAGCGAGCTGCCCGGATGTGTCGAGGACGTCCATGCGCCCCCCGTCCGCCAGTTGGAAGACGGTGCCGGGCTCGACAGACAACGGCTTGGGACGCCCGGTGACCCGGTCGACCTCAGCGCGCGCCCCTGCAAGGCCGATGATCGGCGCCCCGGTAGTCGCGGAGGCCCGCGCCGAGTCGGTGTCGGTCTCCGCCAGCTCGTCCAACGCCTGCATGACCTTCGCCAGCGACGACTGTCCGAAGTGCTCGCCGTCGGCGACGGTGTTGCTGATGTGGATGAGGGGGATGAAGTCCAGGCGCAGATCCAGACGGCTGAGGATCACCCCGTCTGCCCGCGTCCGGAACCGTGCCTTGTCCAGGGGAAGGTCATCAAGGGACTGCCCGTGCCGGAGATCGTCCACAGTCCACTCGGCGTCGGTGAGATAGCACGTGGTCGTCGACGCCTGCCCGCGCGCCCACGGGTAAGTGCGCTCGATGGTGTCGGTCTCCAGCCGGTAGACGTCACCCGGATTCAGCATGATGCCCTCGGAGGTCTCCACCGCCTCCCGCCGTATCCGACCGTCCTTCTCCCGCACCACACGGGACGCGATCTCGATCGGACCCAGCTCGTAGGTGATGCGCCGAACCCGCGCCTTCACACCCCGCTTCGGGTCCTCGGGGATCTCCCACGCCAAGTGCACCCTGCTCGGGTAGTCGCCCGGGTCGGCGTCATCCTCCACGACAGGGAAGTAAAACCCCGGGTCGTACGTCTTCAACCTCACCCGGCCCTTCACTGCGTCCCAGGCCAGCAGGTACACCCCATCCCCCAACAGGACCGCCTTGCGCTCCGCGGCCTGCATCCGCAGCGGCAGCAGCTCCACCTCCGCCCACTCCCGGAGACGCTGCTGCGCCTCCGCCGCGGCGACCGCTTCCGGCGAGGCGTCCTCTTCGCCGGCATGTTCCGCACCGGGGACGATGATCTGCTGGGACTGGCCCAGCAGATGTGCAAGCGCGGTATCCACGAATGTGGCCGGATCACCGAACTCTCGGCGCTCGGAACCTGCTTCGTTGCCGGTGAGCGCGGCGAGTTCGCCTGCCTGGTTGGAGTCGTAGGCGGCGAGGAGCTTGTACGCGGCGAGGCGCCGCACTGCGTCGTCGGGTACCCACGATGCGTACGCCTCCGGCGACAGAGCCCTGTGCGGGCGACGGTCGGTGGCGGACGCCATAGAGGGCTTGTAGTTCAGCCACGACCAGGCATCGGTAAGGAAGGCGTGCAGGCCCACGAAGGACGGTCCCCTCGACAGCCCCGCGCCAAATCCCAGAGTAGGTGTGCGGGGCTCAGCTCCTGCTCTACGGTGGTGCCCGGCAGTCTCGCCTGCCTACTCCGAGCCCGCTTGGCTTCCACGCAGCACGAGCGGACGCCCGAGGAGCAACAAGGTTCAGGAGCATCGGCATCGCCGCCCCTCAGGAATTGCGGGTCAATCGTCGTACCCGCAGCGAAGACCTGGGTGGGGCGTGGGACTCCCCAGGCGGGGTGCACGATGACGCGCAACAGGTCGTCCAAGAAGACCAACCGCAACCTCGCCGCCGAGGCGGGTATCAGCTATACCGAGGCGCGGATGCGACGAGGCCGCCGCCACGCGGCACCGGGCGGCGACGAACCGGACACTGACGTCGCACTCCACTACGGAGACTCAGAGCTGGGCAGGCGTCTGCACGACACCTTCGACAAGCAAGGCCTCGAAGGGCTCTTGATCTTGATTGCCGAGCTACGAGAGAGCCTGTGGGAGCGGGACCACTACTTCACCACTGGCTGTGTCGCCGACGTACTCCACGCCGTGCGACAGGTATGCCAACCTCTGCTCTACCGGACACCTCTCCCTCGCGCAGAAGGAGAACCGACGGTCTGGACAGAACCCCTGCTGGACGAGCCCCAGCGCGCCCGAGTACACGCGGCGTACCGATTGCTTGAGGAGCGCGAGGCCCACGTTCACCGGTACTGGTAGGCCGAGGAACGGCACCCCGGCGCTGCCGTGCAGGCATCGCCGGGGCCGCCCAGCTACCTACGGCCCCTGAGCCTGCCGTCCTGGTAGGCAGACGAGGACACGCCGCTGTGCTGCGGGTCGGCAAGCTGCGTCATCGCGTGGACCGCCGCGTCCATCCGGTCAGGACTGTCCATGCCGGCGACCCAGGTCACCATCTGCTGCTCCAGCACGGGCCACTCACCAACGTGATGAACACGCCCCTGCTCGTACAACTGGGCGATCGGCTCCGCCCGCAGCCTCTTGCCGTGCTTCGCCGTGACGGACAGGACGGCGGGCATCAGCATGTTCTCCGTGCGCTTCTCGCGGTGAAGCTCCTGCCACGCCTGGTTGAGGATCTGCCTCGACATGTCGCCGCCGTAATTCGACTCGACGACGATCGCGTCTGCTCGCAACTCAATCGCGAGCAGGCACGCTTCCCGCCCCCAGGCGTCCGCACCCCGGTTGCCGGAGCGGTCGTCCAGGACGTACAGGTGCCCGTCGCGGTCGGTCGCAGCGGCCACGATGCCGGTCTCGTCTCCGACAGCGGATTCCCCGCCTGCGGGGTCGACTGCGACCACGATGCGGGTGAGGTCGATGCCACGGAACTGGGCGGCGCTGATGCGGTTGTTGGTGATCCATGCCCAGTCCCACACGCCGCCGTCCTGCGGGCGGGGTTGCTGCATGTAAAGCGACCACCAGACGCGTTCGCCGACCGAGCGGCGGATCTCCGCGAGGGCGTCGTGGTCGTACCTCTCGGGCCACAGCGGTGTGCCGATGCTGCGGCCGAGAGCGTCATCCTCGGAGAGGGCGAGGGCGGGCAGGTCGATGACCGTCCACCGGTCGCCCTCGTCCGCCAGGACGCGGCCGGCGAGGTCGTCCTCGTCCCACCGGGTTTGGATGAGGATGACGGAGCCGCCCGGCTCGATACGGGTGAGGAGGACGGCCTGCCACCACTCCCACAGGCGTTTGCGCATGGTGGGCGAGGACGCTTCGGCGGCGTCCTTGATCGGGTCGTCCACCACCGCGAGGTGGGCGCCCTTGCCGGTGAGGCCGCCGCCGACACCTGCCATGACGGCCCCGCCCTCCGTTCCGGCAAGGTCGAAGCGGTTCGCGGCCGACGAGCCGGGACGGAGGCTGATGCCGAGCTGGGGGCTGTAGTTGAGGATCGCGTCGCGGATCCACCGGCCGTGGTCGTCGGCGAGGTCGGAGGAGTAGGAGGCGATCATCACCCGGTGCTCCGGACGGCGCCGCAGGTACCACAGCGGCGCCCACCTCGCGGCGCGGCGGCTTTTGCCGTGCCGCGGGGGCATCGTCAGCAGGAGCTTCGTCGGTTTCCCGGCAGCGACCCGCTCGAAGGCGGCGTCGATCTTCGCCAGATGCGGGGCCTGCATCTCCCGGCCGTCCGTGAGGACGGACGCCATCGCGCCGGGGGAGCGGTCCATCGCCAGCTCGCGTTCAATGCGTACGAGCTGGGCGCGGAGCTGTGGGGTGGAGGCTGCGGCTATCTCGCGGCGTTGGTGCGCGGGAAGCGACCGGTATAGGGCGAGGACCGCAGCCTCATCAGCCTTCGGCACTCTCGCCCTCGGAGGTTCCGGCAAGGGCGATCAGGCGTTCCAGTTCGGCCAGGCCCGCTGTCTCGACCTGCACCGCACCGCCGTCCGGCCCGGACAGTTCCGTACGGACAGGCCGGTCAAGGCCGAGCAGGCGGCTGCTGCGCTCGATGATCCGCACCGCACGGTCTACGGCCTGGTAGTCCCCGGAGCGGATCGCCGCACGGTAGACCGTGAAGAACAGTCGCTCCAGTCGCTCCACCATGAGCTGGCGGAGTTCGTCGCTGTTCCCGTCGAGGACGGTGGTGCGCTCCAGGAGGGCTTTGGAGACGTCCTTGCACGCCAGCTCGATGAGGCGTTTGTCGGTGGGCGGTTCCTGGCCGCGCTTGTACTTGTCGATGCCGTACCCCTGCGGGTACGCGACACCGTCGGTGTTCACCGACGGGTCCGCGGCAAGTTTGCGGGCGATGGTCAGCCAGTCGACACCGGCGAGCTTGAGGTCGATGGCGTCCGCGCGGCGCTGGGTGATCGCAGCCCTGATCGCCCGGTTGGGGCGGCCCATGAACAACTCCCGAGCCCCACGCCACCCTTACATGATCACTGACGCAAGAAGGAGGCCGGGCCTGTGAAGGTGTTCTGTCGTCTGGACGTCAGCGGCAAACGATGTGAGACCGCTCCTCCCGGACGGCCTGTTCTACCTTCGCTCGCCGCACGTCGAACGGGTCGCGGCCGTCGTCCCGCTCCGGATACCGGATTGCCCGGTGAGCGGCCTCTGCGAAGTACAGAGCGAGTTGCGCTCGTTCGGGGCTGACGAGGCGAGCGTCGAAGGTCTCCGAGGATCCGCCCTGCGGCATCTGCGCTTTGGTGAGGAAGGCTTCGTGGCGGATGCGGAGGACGGGAGTGGCCGGTGGACTCCCGCAATGCGCGCATCCGCCGATGGTTCCGTGCCAGGGAAGTCCGTCGTAGCGCCAGCTCCCAAAGCCGGATGCCTCCCACACGCGGTGAGCGAGGGTGCGAAGCACGGTGCGCTCGATCTCCTCCCCGTCGCGTGCGGTGGGCGTGGCGAAGTCGGCGAGGAGTTGCCAGCCGGCACGCACGTGGGTGGTGATCCGCCGTCGAGGCTCGGAGCAGACGCCGACCTTCACGGCTCCGTAGCCGGGGTGGTGGATGGCGTATACGGCGGCTGGGATCTCTGGTCGAAGGGCCATGCAGAGGTGATAGCAGGGTGGACTGACAACGCTCGCTGACCAGGGCGGACTTGGCGGCTGCCCAGAGGATGGGCAGCCGCCGGGTGTCACCCGAGGGTCAGTTGCTCCGCTCCTCCTGGTGTGGCTTTTGGCGGTACCGGAGCGGCGTCCGGAACTCCGCGATGAGCCTTCAGCCACCAACCGAATTGCCAGTTACGGCAAGTTCGGTACCTGCGCCCGGACCGCAGAGGTGCGTCAAGGGGGATGCTGTGCTCACCCCACCCGGTGATGGGGCGTGCGTTGGTCAGCTTGACCGTCAGGCCGGGAACGGTGGCGTCTCCCTCCCAGGATTCGCCGGGTGCGTGCTCGAACGCGAGGTGTGCGTTGCGGCCCCAGTCCCAGGGGATGGGGAGGGCGCACAGGTACCAGGCGGCGGGCGGGTTGTGTGCCGGCAGCAGAAGAGTCTGGGTGCGTCGGCGGTGGGTGACGTCGTGGCGGTCGCACTCGGCGAACGTCTTGAGGCAGTGCTCGGTGAGGTCGACCTCGCGGACACCTGCCAGCCACATGATGCGGTAGGTGTCCCGAGCTTCTATGTCGATGCGAACCTTTTGTGGGTTCGCCCCCGATTTCATTTCCTTCACCCCTCCAATTTGTTATTCCTATCCTTGATCAATTCTATCAGAATTGCGACAATTCCCTCATGTTTGTTATGCCGGTACTCGTTCGGGTACGGCATATTGAATTCGTTGCGGAATGCCTCTTCGTATTCCTCGGCGGGAAACGCGCGAGGTTTGCGACATACGGCCTTCACGGTTGCCCGGGAGGCGTCGCTGAGCTGCACGTCCTCGAAGTACCGCAGCAGCAGACCGCGCAGGGATTCGGGGGTATGGAAGCGGATGCGCTGCCACTTCCCCTTCACGAAACGCATGTCGACGTTCTCGCTGTCGAGGAAGTTCAGGCGGGTCGAGTCGCGGCTGATGGAGTGGCCGGAGTTCTCGTACGCCAGCTCCCTTTCCAGGTTGCGGGTGCCGATGCACACCTGGCCGTCCGCCGCGCACAATGCGTTCACGGTGAGGAGCACCCAGTGCTGGTAGTCCAGGGACGTGGTGGCGTTGATGACGGAGTCCAGCACCACCACCTCGTACAGGCCGCGCTCCCGCAGCTCCCGCTCGATGCTGCGGATCTGGCCGACGATCGTTCGGATGTCGAGCGAATACTTGCCCTTGAGGGTGCGGTACGGCTCGTAGTCCTGAACCTTGTACCCCTCGGCGCGCAAGTGCCGGGCGTAGTCCCCGTGACCGGCCCCGAAGTCCACGATCCGGGTAGAAGTGGTGATCCTTGGCCGGACGAGCCGTTCCCACACTTCGGACTTGTAGCGGACCTGGTCGGCCTTCGCCTTCGAGGAGTGCTCACGCAGCCGGTTGGGCTGCACGATGTGCTGGTTCCACACCGGGGCCTGTTCCTCCAGGCCGGTCCAGTCGTAGACGCCGTACTCGCCGGTGAGATCCTGCACCAGCTCGCCGGCGTCCGAGGATGCACAGGTCCAGGCGAGGACGTCGAACCGCTGGGTCTTGGCGACGGCCGCGTATTCGGCGTTCAGGACGACGCGCCCCTGGTCGTCGATGACGACGGACCCCCACGCTCCGTGGGCGGCGGTCATGAACGCGATCGCCTGCTGGAAGGGGACGTTCTTCGACTCGGCAACCTGGATGGACTGCCACGGAATCCAGCACCACTGGCCGATCGGCCCGGGCTCCGCGTAGACGAGAGAGGACTCGGTCTCGACTCGGTTGTGGAGGAGGTTGAATTTGATCTCGTCCTGGAGGCGGACCTTCTGCGGCAGGATCATCGCCGGAGTCGTCTCCTGCCCGATCGCCTTCAGACCCTTGGTCCTCTGGTGGCCGGCGACGAGGGTTCCGTCCGCGTTGAGGATGACTGGCTTTACGACACCGTGGCGGCTCAGTGAGCCCTGGAGGCGGATGAACGACTCGGGGGAGAGGCGGCGCGGGTTGTAGTCCGCGGGGCGCAGCTTCGCCAGCGGGTAGACGGGATCGAAGCGGACGTCGAGGCGGGTCATGCGATGGCCCCCTCGGACGCGTGGTGCTCCTCGTTGAGGACGTGCCACCCGAACCCGAGATCGCTGTCCTGGTCGGCCACGAACCGCTGGTAGAGGGCGTCGAGAAGTTCGACCTCGGCCTGGGTGATGCGCACCCGGGTCGAGGACCACTGCATGTACCCCCACTGGAGGTAGTCCACCGTGGCGGCGGCACCGGTTCCGGCGCCGTCGGTCGGCAGCTCGATCGGGGCGGGCAGGGCGGTGGTGTCGAGGAGATCGTCCACCTGCTCCTGGTCGTAGCCGGTGCCCTCCAGGTCGGGCAGCTCGGAGAGAACTTCCGCGAGGAGGGCGGTGTCGTATCCCGCGAGGTCGTTGGATCGGTTGTCGACGATGACGATCTTTGCCGCCGCGTCGTCGTCCACATCGAGCCAGGTGACGGCTATCTGCTCCCAGCCCAGGTGCCGGGCGGCCTTCAGGGTGTGGTTGCCCGCCAGGACCTCGTTGGCCCGGCCGGTCAGGGTGCCCCGGTTGACGACGATCGGGCGGTACTGGCCGTTCGCGGACAGGCTTGCGGCGATGGTGCGAAGGTCGCCGGTGCGTGGGTTGCGGTGGTAGTGCGCCAGGTCAGCCACGGGGACCGCGAGGTCTGCCAGCGAGGCCGGGATACGGATTTGAGACACGGCGGTGCTCCAGCCCCGCACCCACCCACGACCCTAGGTGACCGGGCGTGGTGAAGGCGGGTGGGTCCCGGCCCCCATCCGGACACCGCCAGCGCCTGGCTCGCTGGCTCGGCGAGATGCTGCACGCCAGTCACTTCGTAACGCACGACGAACGGCCGCGCTGTCTCCCATCGAAGGAGCGGGGAGCGCGGCCGTGCCGGGGTTCAGTCAAATGTCATAGCCAGCAGGAGTGCACCGTTTCATCAGGTGCTCGTCCTGCGGAGCACCTGTCAGTTGTTCATGTCCTTGTTAAAGTCCTGCTCGCATGCGGTGCGCTCACTCTGCGTCTTCGCCTTGTTGGCACACTCCTCGAAGCTCTTGAACTCCGACGAGTTGAAGATTGAGGCACCGATGGCGAGGATCACGATCGACACAACCATGGCGAGTGCGCCGAGCACCGCGCCGATGATGGCCAGCACGCCGTGCGGAGCCCGCCCGCCCCGAGCCTTGCGTGCGGCGATGACGCCAAGAATCAGGGCCAGCAGACCGGCGGCGATGCCGCCGAAAACGGTCAGGATGAGGGGGAGCGACAGGATGCCGAGGATCAGCGCCGCGATGGCCATCCCGTTCTTGTGCTTCACCCCTGGGCCCGTGTGGGTCTGCCCGCTGTCGTTCTGCGTCTGGTTGGGGGAGAAGGACATGCCCTCACGCTCATCTCTGTATCCGATCCGACGGGTGTCGTACGTCGCCCATGTGCCCACCCTTGGGGTCGGAATGCACCGGCGTCCAAGAGTTATCGGGCCGTGATCCTGCTTGGTCACGCTGCGGGCGCTGGCGCCTCGGCGAGGGGGCCGGTGTAGCGGGCCCAGACCTCGGCGTTGCCGTCGCGGGTGCTGTGTGCTTTCGCCTCGAACGTGCCCGCCGGTCGGAACGCTGCGAGCTTGCCGGTGCGGATGCGGTGGGATTGGTTGGCGGCCCGGTTGATCGTTTCGTGGGTGTCGATGTGGGCCCAGGCGCCGGGGCGTTCCCGGAGGGCTTGGGCGGTGTCGAACGCCTCCTGGCTGCGGTGCGGGGCGGGCAGCGTGTCGAAGCGCACGTGCATCAGGGGGCTCCGTTCGGGGTGTTGGGGGAGAGGGCGGTCTCGGCGAGGCGGCGGATGTGGTCGGCGGTGCGCCACTGGCCGTCGGCAAGGTGGTCGCACAGGAGGTTCGCCAGTTCGGCAATGGCGCCCAGGGCGGTCCGGGTGTCGGGGTGCTGGCCCTGGTGCTCGGTGCGGTCTGTGCTCTCGTTGTTCGCGGGGCGTGCCATGAGGTTCAGCATTGGCGGTTAACGGTTGTTGCAGCGGCAGGTGTTGGTGACGATGTTGAACCAGCTATCGCAGCTGGAGCACCACACGGAGCCGGGGGACGGGGGTGTGCCGTGGGTGGTGCGTTCGTTGGCGGTCATGGCGATCTCTCGGTTCAGAGGTTGTCGAGGAGCTGGGCACGGGGCCCGCCGGGGGCGAGGGTGTTGACGATCAGGCCGAGGTCCCGGGGCCGCCACAGGGCGACCTCGAAGCCGCAGCCGGCGAGGTGCTTGAGCCAGTCGCGTTGCGCGGGCCGGATGCGGCCGGTGTTCGTTTTGAGTTCCACGAACAGGGTCCGGATCGCTGTGGGGTGCCCGTAGACCTCGTCCGGCCACCCGGCGTCGCTGCGCTGCGAGTTGTGGGTGTGGTAGGCGAGGGTCCATCCGCGCATGGCGGCCAGCTGTCTGACCTGACGGCGGAACCGTTCTTCGGTCATGTCGGTGTTCACGTGGCCCTCCGGCGGGGAGCGGTCTCCGCGAGGGCGAGTGCGCGGTGCTGGGCTGCGTTCGGGTCCGGGTTCGGATGGAAGGGTGCGGACCTGCGGGGCGCGGCGGGGCGGCGGTGGCGTTCCTTGAGGAGTTCCGGCACGGGGCGCGGTGCGTCCTCTTGGAGGATGTCGGCCAGGGGCCGGTTGTACCGCTCGAATATGAGGGCGGCGTAGAGGTCTTTGTCGTACTGGCTGCTGTCGGCAGGCATCTGGGTCTCTCCATGGGTGGGCCGGGACCCGCTGGGTGGGCGGGTCCCGGCCGGAGGGGTGGCTCGTATCTGACGAGCCGTTCCGGGCGGGCGGGGCGCGGGGTGTCGCTGCCCGTCCGGAAGGCGGTGGGTGGTCGGGTCGTGCCTGGACCTGACAACGATCAAGAACCTAGCACGGTTTAATGTTGCGGCCTATTCGGGGGTCAGTCCACGTGTACCAGCTTGTTCGGCTGGTGCGCGGTAGCCCTCTGTGATCCGCCCCAGCGCACCATGACGAGTTCTTCGCCACTGAAGGGACAGGTGCCGCGCCCTGTGACGACGCCGAACGGGCGGAGCTTGTCCGCAGGTATGGGCGAAGTGGTGGTGACGTGATCGTCCTTCTCGAAGCTCATGACGCGCCCTTCGGGGCCGGGGTGCCGGATGCGAGGGCTTCCAGACCCTTGCCCCAGGCGGGGGAGACGGGTTCGTCGAACGCGAAGTCCCCGAGCGGGTCGTGGAGGTCGGTGGCCCGCCAGTCGCTTGCCCCTCCGTCGGCGGGGCGCTGGAAGTGCTGGGTTCCGTCCTCGGTGCGGATGGCGAGGCGGAGTGCCCCGTCGTCGCAGTGGTGCCGGGTGTGTCCGCCCCCCGCGGTGAGGGCGGCTTGGGTCAGGGAGTCGCCAAGGGTAAGGGTCATGGCATTCCTTTCAATAGTTGCGGCCTATTTGAGGTCAGAGGAAGAAGGCGTAGCCACCGCACGACGGGCAGGAGTCGCCAGTGGGCCACGTCCCGTCGGAGCAGTCCGGGCACTTGAGGGCACGCCCTGAGCCGTGGCAGTCGGGGCACTCGCGTTGCACCTCGTACGGCCCGAGCAGGTAGGCATCCTGCCCTGCGCCCTCGCAGTTCTCGCATTCGGGTGCGTCGTGGCCGTAACGCTCGAAGCACTCGACCGGCGCTGTGGACATGCGATCCTCCTTGGTAGCCAGGAGGAGCGTCCCCCCTCCCTCTTGTCTAAATTCTACTAGGAATGTGGGGGGTGTCCAGTCCTGCCGAGAAACCACACCCCCACCAAAACACCTGCCTACAGCCCCGATCGGGGGACCGAGGGACCGAGGGACCAGAAGACCGAAGTCCCGGCGCCGAGGCCGTCAGGCCACGTGATCCAGCAGCGCCGCCCAGGCCCCCGCCACTTGCGCCTGCGACCACCCGCCGCCATGGAATGACAGCCGGGCAACCAGCCTGCTGCCCTCCTGAAGGGCGACATGATCACTGCCCGGCACCAGCCTCCTGTCACCGCGCGCCCCCGCAGGCACAGGCACCCTCCACACCCGCATGCCCAGCGGGCCGTCATCAGGCTCCTCCGGCACGAAGTGCCCGATGCTGTTGAGAAGTTCACCGCTGTCGTGGCGGCAGCCGCCCGAGCACGTCAGCAGCGCCGCCCTCACGCCACCCACCAGGAACGCGTGCCGCGTCATCGAAGACCAGGACTTCGTGCGCACCTCCACGTGAGGAGCGACAGCGTGGGCGGTGCGGTGCACCCACAGCCCTGCGCTGGCGGCGTCCCGGTACGGAGCCCCCACCGCCCACCCCTCAAGGCGGGCCAGACGTTCCCACGTCCACGGCTCCCGCTCCATGAACGACATGTCCTCGGGCCCCAGCGTCAGCCACAGCCTGTCCACCGCCGCCGTGGTGAACATGTCCCCGACGTGCAGCGTCTCGATCCTGACCAGCACCGCGGGCGCGTTCAACGGCATCACCTCCCTCGCCTGAAGAAGAGGGCACGACCGGCAGTCGGCCCCGGGCTGTATGCAGTCTCCGAAACCGCCCCACCGGGCGCGGAAGGTGTTCTGGCTCTCGGTGAACGTCGGGTACGAGCGAGGGCGCAGGGCGCACTGCTGGCCTCCGTGCCACATGTGCGCGTTGAGGGAAAGGCGGTTCCAGCCTCCGGCGGGTCGTGCCGGTGCGGGCGGGTCCAGGCGTACGGGCATCGCAGTCTCCTGATCAGAAAAGTTCGTCTTGGCCGTCGGCGTCCTGTGGCTTCGCCGGAGCGGTGCGAGGCCGCCCCTGCGGTGCCGGTACGGGCTCCCCGAACAGGGCCTCGGTCCCCGACCTGTCAACGGCGGCCGGGATGCGCGCCGGAATCGGTTCCAGGGGAAGTGCGTGGTGTGCGGTGCGGTCGAAGTCGGCGCGCTGCAGGGAGGCCCACTGCGGCCGGCGGGAAGTGCTGCTCATGACGGGTGCTCCAGCGGCAGAGAGGCTTGCGGGAGGGGGCGTGAGGCCGCCCCCAGGCCGAGGGGCGGCCCGCTCTCGCGGGCCGCCAGACCCCTGCTCAGACCGTTACGAGTTCCTTCTCCGGGGCCTTGGCCTCCGGGGCGGCCGTCACCGTCGTCTCCGCCGGGGCCTCCGCCTCCGGGTTGACCGTCACGACCTCCTTGGCCTCCGCATGCGCCTTGGCCTGCTTCAGCTGGAACCGTGCCTTCGTGAGGGTCTTGCTCACCCGGTTGAGCTGCGCCTGCCGGGCCCCGATCTGCCCCTCAAGGGCCTCGGCCAGCTTGAACGGGTCCGTCTTCCCGATCTCGTCCAGCTTGGCGATCAGCCGCTCGATGTCATCCAGCGTGCTGCGCGTCTTGGTGCGGGTCGCGGTGCGCTCTGCGCGCTCCTCCTCCGTCATGTCCTCGACGATCATCAGCACCGGCTGGTCCTGCTGCTGCTTCATCGCGAAGGCGAAGTGCACGATCTCGTTGTCCGACTTGAACTCGCCCCGCACGAACTTGCTCAGCAGTGCACCCTGGTTGGCGAAGTTCAGCTGTGCGATCTGCACGGCTGCCTGCGTGCCGATCTTCTCTTCCTTCACGAGCTCCTGGAACTCCACCCGCAGGTCCAGCAGCTGAAGGCGCAGCTTGACGTAGGCCACGGTCTTCCCGAAGTCCTTGGCGACCGTCTCGACCGTCGCACCCTCCTCCTCGTCCAGGATGCGCTGGTATCCGTGCGCCTCCTCGAAGGGGGTCATGTCCTCACGGTTCACGTTCTCCGACATCGACCGCTTGAACCGCTGGAGTTCGCTCTTCTCCGAGGTGATCGTGGCCTTGATCGTGGTCAGCCCGAGCATCTGGTGTGCGCGGAAGCGCCGCTCCCCGGAGACGATCTCGTACCCGCCCTTTTCGTTGTCGGGCCGGACCTCGATCGCCTGGATCAGGCCGTAGGTCTCGATGGCGGTCTTCAGTTCCTCCATCTTCTCTTCGTTGAAGTATTCGCGGGGCTGGTTCGGGTTGGCGTGGATCTGGGTCATCTTGAGCTTGCGCAGCATTTCGTATCTCCAAGAGGTGTTTTCGGTGTGACTTCCTGCCCTCACCTTGTATCTAAATTCTACTAGGTTTGGGGGGAGGGTCCAGCTCCCCTGACCTGGGGGCAAGTGACCTGCGCCACACTCGAAATGCGGGGCCACCCGCTCCCTGACCTGCGACAACTCCCCGACGTGCGCGGTTGAGCCCCTAGGCCGACGCCCTCCCGGTCGCGCCCCGCTCTGCTGTCGGCAGCCCCCCGGCCGGGCCAGCCCCCGACCGGCAGACACCCCCGCGCCGGACCGCCGCCCGCCCCCCCCGCAACGCGCGAAGGGCCTGCGGTGGCGCTGGAATCCAGCACCGCCGCAGGCCCTTTCCCCTCCTGCTATTCAGTCGCCGAGCGTGCGACCCCGAGACAGCCGATCACGCCACTGACGCACTGGGGCGGGAGCACCCGCCATGAGGGCCGACGAGCAATCCCCGAAGATCGGGCAGTGCTCGCACACCTCGGCATCCGTGGACCCCCGAGTGCTTCCCCGCCCAACATCGCCTTCACCCGCTACGAGGTTCAGGCAGGAAGCCGCACTCCAGAGGACCGGCCGTGCCAGCCGGCTGCTCGTCCCGCCGAGGTGGCCCAGCGCCTGGGTTACCCCCGAGGGGTCGAACTTCTCGCTGCCCGAGCGTCCCCGCCGGGGCTGTTTTGCGAGCGCAGCTACGCGCTGCGCGTCGATGACCACGTTTGTGTTGCCCCCTCTGTCCGGGGCCGCTCCTTTGCGGCCCCGTGTGGTGACCGGGCACCCCCCTTGGCGCCCGACCGGTGTGGGCTCAGTGGCCCATGCCGACTCCGCCGTCGACGGGCAGCACGGCGCCGGTGATGTACGACGCCTCGGGGCTGGCCAGGAAGCACACTGCGGCCGCGATCTCTTCCGGCTGCGCCATGCGGTTCAGGGGTATCTGCTTCACCATGGCTTCGGTGCGCTCCGGCGGGAGGGCCTGCGTCATCTCGGTGGCGGTGAGGCCGGGGGCGACCACGTTGGACGTGATGCCACGCGAGCCGTACTCGCGGGCGATAGAGCGGGCGAAGCCGACGAGACCCGCCTTGGAAGCTGCGTAGTTCGACTGGCCCGCTTCGCCGAGCAGGCCGACAGCGGAGGACACGAAGATCATGCGTCCGGACCGGGCGCGGAGCATCCCGCGGCTGGCTCGCTTGGCCACGCGGTAGGCGGCCGTCAGGTTGGTGTCGATGACGTCCGTGAAGTCGAGCTCCGACATGCGCATCAGGAGCCCGTCGCGGGCAATGCCCGCGCAGGAGATCAGGACCTCGACGGGGCCGTGCGCCTCTTCGGCCCGTGTGAACGCCGCGTCGATGTCTTCGGCGGAGGTGATGTCGCAGTACACGCCCAGAATCCCAGCGGGGGGTTCCCCCGATCGACAGGTGACCGCGACGTTATCCCCATTGGCGGCCATGGCCTTGGCTATTGCGAGGCCGATGCCTCGGTTGCCACCGGTGATGAAAACGCTGCGGCCCATGGAGGGTCCCCTTTTCACGGTTCTGGTCGTTGCTGGCTCCGTGCTGGCAGGTCACGCCGGCGCAAGCCACCGCCGTTGACCTCGTAAGAGGGCTGACGGGAGATCAACTCTGACACCGACTCGGAAGCCAGTTCGATCAATAAGGCGGTTCCTCCACTTCCGGTACTGGCACTACGGGTACTTCCGATGTGGCTACTGGGCGGTAGCTATGGCGGCAAAGATCCACTAATGTCCGGAAGATCTGCGTGGGATGTGCGTGCCCCTGGACGGAGAGGGGGGTGTCCGGGTTGGGGGAATTAGCCGTTAGGGTCCCGTAAGTCTTATAGAAGTCTTTACCTAGAACACGGGAGTGAGTCGCGCATGTCCAGCAACCGTAGGATCACGCCGTTTCTGCGTAAATGGCGCAAGAAGCGTGATCCCACACAGGTCGCAGGATTCACGGCGATGTTCGGGAACAGGACCGAGCCCGGACTCAACCAGAGGGAAATGGCGGCACTCCTCGGCATCACCGAGGGCTGGTACCAGAAGCTGGAATCGGGGCGGCTGGAGAACCCCACGCCAGAGCTGCTGGAGAGCGTGGTGCGCGTCCTCGAACTCAACGAAGCCGAGCGCCACACCCTCTACATCTACACACGCGGCGAAGAGCCCCGGCAGTCGTTCAAGCCCACCTCCGACGTCGACCCTTCGACCGCCGCCCTCATCCGCGTCCAGCCCTGGCCCGCCTACATCTCCGACTGGGCGTGGGACGTGCTGATGTTCAACGAGGCAGCCGGCCGCGACTGGCCCTGGATGCGCCACGGCGTCAACGTCATGGTCTGGGCGCTGGCATACCCCGAAGCCCGGATGCAGCTCATCAACTGGGAAGAGCGGTGGGCCAAGCCCATGGCCTCACAGCTACGCCTGCGCGCGGAAGCCGACCGCGGCCACGACCGCCTCCAGGCCGTCGTTCACGAGATCAAGGAACGCGACAAGGTCGCCGCCCGTCTCCTCACCGACGACCTCACGACCGTCACCCACCCTGATGGCGACCGCAGGTGGCTGTACCTGCCCGGGCACGGAGACGAGGAGTTCGAGGTCATCTTCCGCGCCTACGAGCCCATGGGTGCACGCTCGCAACGCCTCATGCTCGTCGTCCCCGCAGCAGAGATCGGGGCTGTCCCCGACATCCCCATAGCCCGAACTTCCTCCTCGGTGAGAGAGCCTGGGCGTCAGGAGAGCCGGTAGCGCCGAGTCATGGATGGTCCTGCCGGCGACGACCCCAACGGGGCTGGGAAACGGCGGCGTCGCCGGGGCCGCCGCCCTTCCTCAGTTGTGCCCACCCGCGGGGACAGCGGCCAGTGCGGCCATTCCCTCGACAAGGGGAAGCGTCCCCGCGGCGACACCCCCGACTCCCGCGTCCCGGTACGCAGCGGCCACGGCAGTGAAAAGCCGCTCGGGATGTGCGAGCGCCCCGCCGTGAGCTGCCTGAACCCGGCGAGCCGCCTCGTGCAGGTCCACCCCGGCGGTGGCGAGCGAGGCGGACGCGTCGAAGATGCGGGCCAGCAGATCACGGATGGCCGTGACCCCGGACCGGTCAGTGATCCTCCCGTGCCCGGGGACGAAGACCGCAGCCCCTGTCTCCAGAAGGGTGTCGCACGCAGTGATGCAGGCGCGCAGAGACGGGGACCACACCACCATGTGGGCGCCGTTGAAAAGGGCGTCCCCGGCGAAGACCACGCCGTCGTCGGGGACGTGCACGGCGACGTCGCCGTGGCTGTGACCCGGCCCCAGGTCGAGGAGTTCGACCGGCACGTTGCCCACCTGGAGGTCCATGCGGCCGGTGAACGTGCGAGTCGGGGGCTGCACCGTGATGCCGGAGAAGTCGAACATCCCGAAGTGCTCAGCCGCGTAGGCGGCAACGGGCGTCGTCGGCGGTGACTGGCTCAACGCGGTGAGCTGCACGGGGCTCATCTCGTGACACATATTGGCCCCGGACGAAACCGAGGTGATGAACTCGGCGTCCGGTATCAACTGGTTGCCCCAGGTGTGGTCACCGTTGCCGTGCGAGTTCACCACGGTGGTGATCTCAGCGCCGGGGGCCGCAGTGCGTACCGCGTCCAGGAGGACGCGCGTCTCCTCCAGGGTGAACTGGGTGTCCACCAGGAGGGCTTCATCGCCGCAGGCGATCAGCCCGCAGTTGCTGTAGCCCCAAGCGATGCGGTCATGCACCCAGGCCCAGGTCGTAGCGGACAGAGGGCGCAGGGACGGCGCGGTCAAAACAACTTCCAGTTCTGTTGGTGCATGCCGGCGGAGCAGCGATGCTGGTCCGAGTGGGGGAAGGACCAGTATCCCTGTGTGAGGCAGTCAGTTCTTGGTGCGCCAGACGATGTTGAGGCGCTCATGCGGATCGTGCGGCCCGTGGCCGGAAGGCAGAACGTAGACCCGCTCCACCACCAGGGCAACCAGAGCGCGACGCGATGCCTGGGGGGCGTTGTTCCACCAGGCGACCAGGTCTTCCACGTGCCCGAGGTCGACACCTTCGATCTGCTCCAGCAGCCGCAGTCTGGAACGCGAATCCTTCAGATCCTGCTTCGTCGCCTTCTGCGCGGCGAGGAACGCTGCCTTCACCAGCAGTCCCCGCCCGTGCAAGTCGCCCAGCTCGGTGAACCGCTGGTTCGCACCCTGGATGTGAACCCTCAACCGGGCAACCTCATCCCGGATGTCCTGCTGGATCTGGCCGAGCTGATCACGGACGCCCGGGCGCATCAGCTCCGCCAGCACCTCCTCGCCCAGCGCGGTTTCCAGCAGCTCAGCGGTCATGCGGACCCGGCCGCACGACTGGGCGCTGTCCGTGGGGGAGGGGCAGCGATAGCTCGGTGCGCCTTCGCCGGTCACTCGCGCGCCCACCATCGTGTGCTGGCAACCGCCGCAGGCGGACAGACCTCCGGTTGCCAGGTAGTCGTACGCCTCACGAGGCAGTGCCGGCCCGTCGCCCTCCTCGGCCGACTCAGGAGCGCCGTACTTCGCGTGGAGCCTGTTGCGTTCATCGACGGTGAGAACCGCTTCCTCGTGACCGTCGATCGGGTTGCCGTCCTCGTCCAAACCCGCCATGCGCGGATTGAGGAGGGTGCGCATCAGCACGGAGGTTCGCCACTCGCTGCCCCGGGCAGTGCGGTACCCCTGCATGTTGATGGAGCGGACTACGTCGGCCTTTGTCGTCGGCGATTCGCCCAGCAGCAGAGATGCGGCAATACGCAGCCCCTTTGCCTCGTGAGGATGTAGCACCCCCGTACTCGCGTAGCCGGTTAGCCGCCCGCCCATGCCTGTCCCTCCGTCGGGAGCGCAATCACCTGCCACTTAGCGATTGCTTAGCTCCTTAATAGGCCACACTACGTCTTGAATAAAGCGCGAGTATCGAACTGGTCGGTCAGGTTAGACCTAACTCAGCAACAGGGCAGGTCAGAGGCGTACAAGCACCCAGGCCCCTCGGGTGAGCGTGATGTGCGTCACGGTGACTTTGTCGCACTCCTTACGAGTTTGACGTCCGGTCGCAGCTCTCTGGACAGTGCAAACGGGGCCTCAAGCCACCCAACGGATGACCGACCCCGCCTCCAATAGGTCCTAACAGAACCCTCTTAGTGCTCGATCCCGAGCGCCTTCCAGATCGTCACCGTCGCCACCTTCAGCGTGTCGCCCACCGGGACGGTCCTCGCAGGGAAAGCCCCCGCCTTGATCAGCGCGTACGCCTTGTCCGGGCCAATTCCGAACGCGCGCGCCGCGACAGAAACGCTGACGCTCACCGGCAGCGCCAGCACCTCATCCAGGGTCATCCCCACGGAACCGGAACCCGAACGACGAACACCAGAAGAAACAGACATAAGTGGGCACATCCCTCTTCCCCGCGCCCCTGGCCAGAAGCCTACGGCGACCAAGGAAGCGCCACCTCCGCTACAGAAAGATCAAGACACGTAAGGACAACCCAGCTCACCAGGGGGAGACTCGTGGCTTTCGACGGCAGCACCTACAAGCGATGCAAGTGCACCGCACTACGACTCGACGTCGACGGCAAGCCCGTGCTCCACACCAACGGCACCCCCAAGACCTACGAACTCGGCTCCGCATGCCCCAACCTCGACACCCGCGGCCACGGGTCCTGGTACTACTACGTCAAACTCCCCGACGGCCCCCGCGGTGAACGCCGACGCCCCCGCAAAGGCGGCTTCGTCACGCAGAAAGATGCCCAGACCGCCGCCCAGAAGCTCTGGGACATCGAATCCGCCGGCGTCGATACCTCCTCGAAAGAGACCGTCGCCGAATACCTGCACCGCTGGCACAGGAAGCGCGTCGACCTCAAGCGCGGCACCAGCGACGACTACAAGGACTACATCGACCGCGTTTTCATCCCCGCCCTCGGCCACCTCAAGCTGATCGACCTGCGTACCGAGCACATCCAGGCGATGTTCGAGGACATCTGGGCATACAACGAGGTCAAGGCCGCCAACCGGCTCACCGCCCAACACGCCGAAGCTGAAGCGAAAGCAGCCCACGCCGCCTGGAAAGCAGCCCCCAAGCCGCGCCCCCACCACTACCGCCAACGCTGGGACGCCGCCCGCGCCGCACTCAAGGAAGCCCGCGCCCAACCCCGCCAGGACACCGGCCCCGGACGGCAGAAGAAGTACCTCGATACCCTCTCCGGCGCCCTCGCCCACGCTGTCCGGGAGAAGTCGATCACCGAGAACTGGTGCGACGAGGTCATTCTCCCCAAGTACGAAAAGCCGGAACCGCTCGTATGGACCGACGCCCGCGTCGCACGGTGGCGCGAGACCGGCGAGATCCCCGGCCCCGTCATGGTCTGGACCCCCCAGCAGATCGGCGAGTTCCTCGACGCCGCCGTCCACCACATCCTCTACCCGATGTGGCACATCATGGCCTTCCGCGCCCCCAGACGCGGCGAAGCCGTTGGCCTGCCCTGGGCGGAGACGGACATGGTCGAGGGCTACATCGAGATCGTGGAGACCATAGCCACCGGCGGCAACACCTACGGGTCCTACGAAGACACCCCCAAGAGCCGAGCCAGCAAGCGTGGCCTCAAGCTCGACTCCGCCTCGCACGCCCTCCTCCTCGCCTGGCGCGACGTCCAGCAGGAACAACGCTGGGAGTGGGAAGCCAAGCACCGCGAGGACCCTGAGAAGTACGGGCCCTACGTCGACAGCGGCAAGGTCTTCACCATGGCTGACGGGCACCCCTGGAACCCCCGCAACGTCAGCCAGGCATTCATCCGCCTCATCAAGCGCCTCGGCCTCCCGCCCATCCGCCTCCACGACCTCCGCCACTGCGCCGCATCCCTCAGTCTCGCCGCCGGCCTCTCCATGAAAGCCATCCAGGCACTCCTGGGGCACTCCTCCTACTCCCTCACCGCGGACACGTACACCTCCCTCATGCCGCAGTTCGAGAAGGAAGCCGCCGACGCAGCTCTCGGCCTCGTCCCGCGCGCAGGGCAGGCACCCGCGCCCGAGCCCCCCACTCCCGACCCGGACAAGACCCGAGCTGAGGCGAAAAACCAGGAGCCCCCCGCTCTCGCCCTCGTCCCCGACCAGCCGTCCTCGGCCCGAGCAGCCTGAACAACGAAGAGGAGGGGCCCGCACCGTGCGGGCCCCTCCTCAACGCTCAAACGATCACCGGCGGCGTTTCACCCACGCCACAGCGCCGGCGGCCAGTGGGGCCAGCACGGCACCCACCACGTGGTCGGCCACGATCGGCCCTAGGAACTCCGCCGATGCCTGTACTGCGGCACCAAGTTCCTCCTGGTGAACGCCCAGGGCGTAGCCGCAGATCAGCGCGGCGAACACCGCCACCGGCCACGGCGGACCATCGTTTTCGGCACGGCATAAGGGCATACTGCCCATGACTGCTCCTCTCTGTTGGTGAGCGGGTGGTCCCGCCGGGCCCTTGCCTCCGTCGAAAGTCGCTTGGGCCCGGCGGAGTTCTATGTGCGTCGAACTTTGCCGACGGTTGCCTCCAGAGCCTCCAACCGGCGCAGGATCTCGCCGAGTTGTGCGTCCACGGTGGCGTGCTCCTCGGGGTGAGGAGGAGCGGATTCGTTCCTGATCAACTTCCAGGCCTCGGCCTCGGCCACGGAGCGTGGCGGGTGCGAGCCAGGTAGATCCGGTTGTTGAACGTCCGTTGAGTCAGTCGGGTAGCTGCATTCATGGGGGTAGACCCCGTGATGCCCTCCGAAGATTTGCGGGGCCTGGGTGGGCACCATGACCACCACCGCCTCCGCGTCTGCTAGCGAGCGAGCCATATTCAGCGCAAGATGACTCTTCCCCTCTCCAGGGGCCGCCGTGATGACTAGCTGGCCTGATGCGGCACTCAAGGCAATACGACGTGCCATCTCCGCCCCCCAAGAGCGGTCTGGGTCCTCCCCCGCGGCCGAGGGCACAGGAGACCCCGACACGACTGTCCCGTCTCGTCGCTCTGAGACGTCTCCTTGAGCCGATGTCGAAGCCGTGGAGGGATCATCCGCTGAGAAGTCCTCCATGGCCAGACGTTTCCACGGGTACGGGGCGTATTCGACTACCCGTCGGATCTTCTCCCACGCTCGGGTCTGCCGATTGCGGGCACTGGCGAGGGCAAACGCAACGCGTGTTGGGCGGCGGTTCCCCTCGTTGACGAACCTGCTGTGAGCGGCTTGCCGAGTTACACCCAACACGGCACCGATCTCATCCCACTTCGTCCCGCGGGCCCTCTCGCTGTCGACGGCCGACTGCAAGGCTTCAGCAGAGAGCTCGGTGAGTAGTTGTGCCAGCAGTAGCCCGCGATGCTCCCTGGCCTTGCCCGCATCTCTAAGGCGCTCCTCCAGTTCCGAGAACCTGGACTCCGTGGGAACCCGCTTCACCATGTCTGGCCTCCTTGCGCCAGTGTCAAGGATGGGCGTCGCCTCTGTCAGGGGAATCCGACAAAAAGAGATTGTCGAACAGCGGTGAACGGGCTGTCCCCCGCCTGTCCCCCGGAGGGACAAGAAGGGCCCCCGGGGAGATCCCCAGAGGCCCTTCTTGGTGCATATTGCCTGGTCAAACTTGTGCCCCCGGCAGGATTCGAACCTGCGACACCAGCTTTAGGAGAGCTGTGCTCTATCCCCTGAGCTACGGAGGCCGGTCTTGCGGGAACGTGGCGGGGCTCCGGAGGGAGGGATCCCGTACGCAGTGCAAGATCGTGGGCTGCTGCTGTGAGCGGCCCAGCACAGCCTAGCGGATGAGGCGGGCGCAACGGGATGGGGTTGTCCGCCGGTGGGTCAGGACCGCTGTCAGGGGGGCGGGTGCCGGTCAGGAGCGGGTGATGCGGATCCGGTGGTTGCCGGTGCGGGCGTCCCGGCCCGTGACGTCGATGCGTACGCCGCTCGCGCGGTCGGTGAACGACGTACCGGGGACGAACGGGGCGTCGGAGAGCTCCAGATGAACGTTGGGGCGCCGCGTGCAGCCCCCGCTGTCGCGCTCGCTGTCGGCGACGGTGATGGGACCGTTGCCGGTGTCCACGTCGGCGTCCACGCGGTAAATGAGCACGCCCGGCTTGCACACGGCGTCGTCGTTGCCCGCCTGGGTGCGCACCTCGACCGCGTAGCCCGAGGTGGCGGAGAGCGGTACGAAGGCCAGCTTGCGGCCGTGGGTGCGGGCGGCCAGCGGGGACAGGGTGAGATCGGTTTTGCCGCGCCGGGCGGCGCAGCCGACCTGGCGGGTGTCGAGCCAGCCCAGCTTCCACTTGTGCCAGCCCAGCAGGTCGTTGTTGGCCCCCCAGTCCTCGGACATGATGTCCCAGTGGCCGACCGCTCCGCCGCCGTCCGAGGTGTAGAGGTCGGGCAGGCCGAAGACGTGGCCGTTCTCGTGCGGCAGGACGCGGAAACCGGTCTCCGGGTAGCTGCCCGAGCCGTCGTCCTGCCGGCTGTAGACGAACGAGGTGTTGGCGAGCGGGACGCCGTCCGCGACCGGGGCCTCGCTGTTGCCGGAGAAGGTCACCGACAGGACGGTGTCCAGGGCGGAGGGGCCCGCGTTCGGCGTGACCAGGATGTTCACGAGGTCGTACGCGGAGAAGTCGACCTTGGGGTCGGCGAGCGACACGATGTCCTGCACCAGCTTCTGGTAGCCCGGCTCGAAGGGGGCGCCGCGCTCTATCCCGTAGCCCGCGAAGGGCAGTGGCATGCGCAGCCAGTCGGTGAGCGGCGCCTCCGGCACGTACCGCAGACGGCCGTAACTGCTGGCGTCGAACCAGGCGGCGGTCTGCGGCGCGAACTCCTGGAACCGGTCGAGTGCACGGCCCTGGCCCACGGCGTCCGGGAAGTCGATCATCAGGTTGAGGGCGCGCACCTCGCCGGTGGAGCGCGTGTAGCCGGCCGGCGTCGGCATCCCCTCCGACATCTGCACGCCGCGGGAGCCCGTGATGCGGCACGGCTGCACCGCCGCCTCCAGCGCCTCCGTCGAACCGGGCGGCCCCGCGGGCTCCGGCCGCACCCGTACGGCACCCGCACCCTCGGCGGTCCGCAGGGTCCTGGAGGGCCCCGACGAGGCGTGCCGGGGGTCGCCGAGCGGAGTGCTCGCACTGGCGACGACCGTGAGGGCGAGGGAGGCCAGGGTGGCGAGGGTGAGGGTACGGCGCGGGGTACGGCCGATCCGGAGACGGCCGGGGCCGTGGGGGCAGCCGGGGCCCGCCTGAGGGCCGCCGGAACCGGGGTGGGGGCCGCCGGATATCCCGGGGCGGGGGCGCGGCTGCTGCATGGAATATCGCCTTCCGCTCCACGCAGCCCTGTCCGTTCCGTCCCGGACAGTCCTGACTGCTCCTCTTCGCTCACCCTCCGGTGAGGCGTGGAGGGGCGCGCGGTGGGTGGGCCGAAGGTGGGTTTCCTTGTGATTCAGGTCACATAGAGGAAGGTGGGTCAGGCGGAAATAAACGGGGAGCGTCTCCCCGTTTGCAAGGGAGTCCGCAACAAACGGGGAACTCGTCCCCGGTTCGGACGGGCTGCCCTGTCTGGACGGGGAACTCGTCCCCGGTTCGGACGGACCGCCCCGTCCCCGTACGGGAACGGCAGAGGAAGGGAGAGTCGTGGTGACCAGCGAATCCGATACGTCCGTCGCGGAGCGGCGCGCCCCGCGCCCGCGAGCCGACGCGCTGCGCAACCGGGAGCGCATCGTCACGGCGGCGCGCGAGATGTTCGTCGAGCACGGCCCCGACGTACCCCTCGATGAGATCGCCCGGCGAGCGGTCGTCGGAAACGCCACGCTCTACCGGAACTTCCCCGACCGCAAAGACCTGATCCATGAGGTGGTGGTGTCGGTCCTGACCCGCACCGCCGAGCGCGCGGAGGCGGCCGTCCTTGAGGTCGCCGAGGAACGCGGGGACCCCTTCGGGGCCCTGCGGCGCTTCGTCCACGAGGCCGCCGACGAGAGGATCGGCGCACTGTGCCCCATGCTCTCCGAGGGCTTCGACATGGAGCACGCGGACCTGCTGGCCGGGCGCGAGCGCCTGGAAGTGGCCATCGATGACCTGATGGGCCGCGCCCGGCGGGCCGGCCGGCTCCGTACCGACGTCGCCGTCGGGGACCTCATGGTCGCGCTGTCCCAGCTCACCCGACCGCTGCCCGGCAGCGGCTGCATGAACTTCGACCAGTTCGTCCACCGCCACCTCCAGCTGTTCCTCGACGGGCTGGAAGCACCCGCACGCTCCGAGCTGCCCGGCAGCGCGGCGACCCTGCAAGACCTCCGCCGACCTCAGTGACCCCTTGAGTAAGAGCAAGAGCAAGAGCAAGCAGTAACGCGTACCGGCAGTGCCCCTCGGATGCCGCTCAATGTCCCTTTTCCTACCTTTCGCACCCCTAGGTGGCTACCTCCATGCCTGAAACAGACCTCCCCCTGTCGAAGCGGGGCGGCGCGATACCCGGCCCCGCGGCCGTGGCCGCGCCCGACCCCAACCGCTGGAAGGCACTCGTCTTCATCGCGGTCGCCCAGCTGATGGTGGTCCTCGACGCGACCATCGTGAACATCGCCCTGCCGTCCGCCCAGAGCGACCTCGGCATCTCCGACGCCAACCGGCAGTGGGTCATCACCGCCTACGCCCTCGCCTTCGGCGGGCTGCTGCTCTTCGGCGGTCGCCTCGCCGACCTGTGGGGCCGCAAGCGCGTCTTCGTCATCGGCCTGATCGGCTTCGCCGCCGCCTCCGCACTGGGCGGTGCTGCGACGGGCGAGGCCATGATGCTCGGCTCGCGCGCCCTCCAGGGTGTCTTCGGCGCCCTCCTGGCACCGGCCGCGCTCTCGCTCCTCGCCGTGACCTTCACCGACGTGAAGGAGCGCGCCAAGGCGTTCGGCATCTTCGGCGCCATCGCGGGCGGCGGCGGTGCGGTCGGCCTGATCCTCGGCGGCTTCCTCACCGAGTACCTGGACTGGCGCTGGACGTTCTACGTCAACATCCCCTTCGCGGTGGTCGCCGCCGTGGGCGCGTACTTCTTCATCCGCGAACCGGCCGGCGGCCGCAACCGCTCGCCGCTCGACATTCCTGGCGTGGTCCTCTCCACCCTCGGCCTGGTGGCCCTCGTGTACGGCTTCACGCGTGCCGAGACCGACGGCTGGACCGCCGGTATGACCCTGGGCATGTTCGCCGCCGCGGTCCTGCTCCTCGGTGCCTTCGTGGCCACCGAGGCCCGTGTGAAGAACCCGCTGCTGCCGCTGCGCGTCCTGCTGGAGCGCAACCGGGGCGGGGTCTACCTCTCGCTGGGGCTCGCCGTCATCGCGATGTTCGGCCTGTTCCTGTTCCTCACGTACTACCTCCAGGCCATCAAGGGCTACTCGCCCGTCATGACCGGCTTCGCGTTCCTGCCCATGATCGCGGGCATGATCACGGGCTCCACCCAGATCGGTGCCCGGCTGATGACCCGGGTGCCGCCGCGTCTGCTGATGGGCCCGGGCTTCCTGGTGGCGGCGACCGGCATGCTGCTGCTCACCCAGCTGGAGACCGGCTCCTCGTACGCGGGTCTGATCCTGCCCGCGCAGCTGCTGCTCGGACTCGGCATGGGTACGGCGTTCATGCCGGCCATGTCGCTGGCCACGCACGGCATCGAGCCGCGCGACGCGGGCGTCGCCTCCGCCATGGTGAACACCTCGCAGCAGGTCGGCGGCGCCATCGGCACCGCGCTGCTGAGCACCGTCGCGGTGAGCGCCACCCGGGACTACGCACTGACCCACGCCGGTGACGGGCTGCCCGCACAGCTGCTCGGGGCGCAGGCGGCCGTCCACGGATACGCCAGTGCCATCTGGTGGGCCGTCGGCATCCTGGTGGTCTCGGCGGGTATCGCCTTCACGCTGATCACAGCGGGCAAGCCGGGCATGACCACGGTGTCCTCGGGTGAGGGCCGCGGCCAGGGCCGGACCGGGAGCCAGGGCTCCGAGGACGAGGTGAGGATCCCCGTCATCGCGCACTGACCGTTGCCCGTCTGCCCGTCTGCCCGTCTGCCCGTCTGCCCGTCGCGTACTGATCCGCGGGGCAGTGCCTGCAACGCCGCCCCGGTTCCGCTGCCGTCCGCAGCGGTGCCGGGGCGGTGTGCTGTCCGGGACCGTGTGGTGCCTTGCTTGAAGCGATGCGGCGTCCCGCCCGGATCCGCGCGGCGCCCTGCTGCGCCCGCGGAAACGGGTTGTACGTGTCACCGCAGCCAGGGCAGGTCCGCGCCCGTGCCCGTCGGCTCCAGTCCCTCGGCGATGGTGCGCATGATCTCGCCGAGCTGGCGCACCTGCTCCTCGGTCAGCCGGTCGAACATCGCCCTGCGGACGAGTTCCACGTGGTCCGGCGCAGCAGTCCTCAGCACCTCGTAACCCTCGTCCGTGAGGATCGCGTTCTGGCCGCGCTTGTCGGAGGGGCAGTCCTGGCGGCGCACCCAGCCGTTCTTCTCCAGGCGGGCGATCGCGTGCGAGAGCCGGGAGCGGGTGATCTTCGCGTTCTTCGCCAGCTCGGTCATCCGCAGTCTGCGGGCTGGAGCCTGGGCGAGCTGGACGAGCAGCCCGTAGTACATGTGCGGCATGCCCGCGTCGCGCTGCAGCTGACGGTCGAGGGTGTCGTCGAGGAGGGTGGTCGCATGGATGTACGCGCGCCAGACGCGCTGCTCCTCGTCAGTGAGCCAGCGGGGCTGCACGACGGCGGCGCTGTCCGTTGCCCCGGTGCCGCGAGCTGCCTTCTTTCGTGTGCTCATGCTCTCCACTGTAAAGCCCCTCATTGAAAGTTAAACTAGAGTGCATGACATCCCTCTCCGCGCGCATGCCCGCGCTCTACCTCAGCCACGGTGCCCCGCCGCTCGCCGATGATCCCCTGTGGCCGGGCCAGCTCGCCGCCTGGTCGGCCGACCTGCCCCGGCCACGCGCGATTCTCATCGTCTCCGCCCACTGGGAGGAGGCGCCGCTGGCCCTCGGCGCCACCACGACGGTCCCGCTCGTCCACGACTTCTGGGGCTTCCCCGAGCACTACTACGCGGTGCGGTATGCCGCGCCGGGTGCCCCTGAACTGGGGGATTCCGTGCGGAAGCTGTTGCGGGGGGCCGGGCTGCCCGTCCAGGACGTACCGGACCGGGGGCTGGATCACGGGGCGTACGTACCGCTGGTGGAGATGTTCCCGGAGGCGGACGTTCCGGTGCTCCAGGTGTCGATGCCGACACTGGACCCGCAGCGCCTCATGGACATCGGGCGCAGGCTGGCGCCGCTGCGGGACGAAGGCGTGCTGATCGTCGGCAGCGGCTTCTTCACGCACAACCTGGCGCCCCTCCGGCACGCCGGTCCCGGCGTGCCGTCCTGGTCGGCCGAGTTCGACGACTGGGGACGGCGGGCGCTGGCCGCTGCCGACGTGGACGCGCTGCTCGACTTCGCGCACAAGTCCCCGGCGGGCGCGCTCGCCCACCCGCGCACCGAGCACTTTGCCCCGCTGTTCGTGACGCTCGGGGCGGCCGAGGGCGAGCTCGGCAGCGCGCGCAGTGTGATCGACGGGTTCTGGATGGGGCTGGCGAAGCGGTCGGTGCAGTTCGGCTGAGTGCCGGTCGGCACCGGCCGCGCGAGTTCCGGTTCTCGAGTGCTGCGTGCTGCGTGCTGCGTGCTGCGTGCGCTCGCGAAGCGGGCAGTCCCGATCACTGCATAGAGGGATGCTTCGGGCGGAGCGGTCATCCTGAGCAACCTTGCGGCACCTTGTGCCGTCTTGAGGAGCGAAGGAGGGGCTACCTACACCCGAGGGGTGCGAAACGGGGCCGCTCGGAGAGTGAAGGACGTCTCACCCGTGAAGTGGCCATAAAGGCCACCGACACGCTGTCGTCCTCCCTCAAAACCCGGCCTGACCTGCAATTTCATGGTGATTTGGCCCAAGATTCCGCCCTGGCGGAGCGACAGGGTACTGCAAGATCACGAAATTGAGGGCGACCGAGGGGAATTCTGTCCGGATTCCAGCCGTTGGATCCAGTGGAAGCGGGGAACCCGAAAGAAGTCCCGGCAGCCACAGCAACACCACACGCGACCTACTCACGCAAGGGAGCACCAAGCATGGCAACCCGTGCCGTCGCCCGTCGGTCCTCGACCGGATCGACCCGGGCAAGCAGCGTTCGCGCCGTAGGCGGGGAGATCGCCGACCGCGACCTGGTCGGCATGTACCTCGACGAGATCGCACGGACGCCACTGCTCGACGCAGCCAAGGAAGTCGAACTGTCCCAGACCATCGAGGCCGGTGTGTACGCACGCCAGATCCTCGACGGCGAGGCGGTGTCCCCGCAGGCGGGCGACTCCAAGAAGGCCGGTGCCGCTTCCCGCGAGGAGCTGGAAGCGCTGTACGAGGCGGGGGAGCGCGCCAAGGACCTGTTCATCCGGTCCAACCTGCGCCTCGTCGTCGCCGTGGCCCGCCGCTACCCGCGCAGCGGTCTGCCGCTGCTCGACCTGATCCAGGAGGGGAACGCCGGCCTGGTCCGCGCCGTCGAGAAGTTCGACTACGCCAAGGGCTTCAAGTTCTCCACGTACGCGACCTGGTGGATCCGTCAGGCCATCACCCGCTCCATCGCCGACCAGTCCCGCACCATCCGCCTGCCCGTCCACCTGGTGGAGGAGCTGGGCCGGATCCGGCGCGTGCAGCGCGAGTTCAACCGGGAGAACGGGCGGGATCCCGAGCACGAGGAGATCGCCCGCGAGCTGGACACCAAGACCCAGCGCGTCAGCGACGTACTGGACTGGGCACGCGACCCGGTCTCGCTCAACATGCCGGTCGACGACGGCGGCGAGACCCAGTTCGGAGACCTCCTCGAGGACACCTCGGCGATCTCGCCCGAGCAGTCGGTGCTCTCCATGCTGCGCAGCGAGGAGCTGGAGGACCTGATCGGCAAGCTGGACCAGCGCACCGCCTCCATCATCCGCATGCGGTACGGAATCGAGGACGGCCGGGAGCGCACGCTGACCGAGGTCGGCAAGCAGCACGGGCTGACCCGCGAGCGGATCCGGCAGATAGAGAAGCACGCGCTGCTGGAGCTGAAGAAGATGGCCCACGACACGGGCTTCGACGCGGCGGCGTAACCGGCCGTCGGAACCGGGTGGCGCCGGTACGCCGGTAGCAGCGGCGCGTCCTCCCCGGGAAGCGGCCCCGGCGCCCACCCCCGGCGCCGGGCCCCCGTCAACGTGTCGGCGGACCCCGCCTTGCCCGTGGGACAGGGGCAACGCTTGCATGGAGCGAACGTACGCGCGTGGGGAGCGGGCGTGCGGGCCGGAGCACACGTACGGGCTCACGTAGCGGACGTGCGGGCGCAGTCGGCGGCGTGAGCGGAGCCAGGGGCCGGCGATCACCCCCCCCGCACGCGGATCGCCGGCGTCACTCCTCCCGCGCAGTGACCGCCCGCCCGACCCGCCCCCCGAGCGAGGTCAGGTATTCGACCAGCTCCTCGGGTTCCTGGACCGCGAACTCGCAGCCCACCATGGCCAGTCGGACCCCCACCCACTCCAGGGAATCCCCGAGGCTCGCCTCCAGTCGGCAGGCCTGATCGCCGGTCGGCGCCGGCGCCCCCAGCGAGGCCGGCAGGCGCGGTGCCACGAACTCGGCGGGCGCCTCGAACGTCACCACCAGGCGGAACGGCTCCTTCCGTCCGTTTCCCAGCGCCTGCATCGACTGCCGCAGGAAATCGGCGGCATTGCCCGTCGGCAGCCCGCGCGGCGTGAACCGCGCCCCCGTGGCGAACGGCTCGCTCACCCGGTCCACGCGGAAGGTCCGCCAGTCCTCGCGATCGATGTCGTAGGCGACGAGGTACCACCGGCGCCCGGTGCTGACCAGCCGGTACGGCTCCACCAGGCGCTTGCTCGCCGTACCGTCGCCCGCCCGGTAGCCGAACCGCAGGCGTTCGTGCCCGGTCGCCGCCCCCGCCATGACGGTCAGCGTCTGCGGATCGATACTCGCCCCGTCGCCGTTGGTCAGCGGGATCGTCGCGGCCTGGAGCGAGGAGACCTGGTGGCGCAGCCGGGAGGGCAGCACCTGTTCCAGCTTGGCCAGCGCCCTGACAGACGCCTCCTCGATGCCTTCGACGGCGTGTCCGGCGCCGGCCCGCAGCCCGACCGCGATGGCCACCGCCTCCTCGTCGTCGAGTACCAGTGGCGGCATCGCCTTGCCCGCGACCAGCCGGTACCCGCCTTCGGCGCCCATCGAGGCCTGCACCGGATAGCCGAGGTCACGGAGCCGGTCGATGTCCCTGCGTACCGTGCGGCGGGAGACCTCCAGCCGCACCGCGAGTTCGCTGCCCGGCCATTCGCGGGGCGTCTGGAGCAGTGAGAGCAATTGCAGCAGCCGTGCCGGTGTGTCCGTCATGTCACTCAGGATGACGCCGAAGTGGGCCACAGTGTGTCCTATATGAGGACTAACGTCTTCGACATGACTTCAGCACCCCCGTCGGGGACATCCTCCGGGACCCAGATAGCCGCCGCGCCCGGAACCGGGCCGGAGCCGGCGCCCACCGACCGGCGCCGCTGGTTCGCGCTGGCGATCGTGATGACCGCCGCCTTCATGGACCTGGTCGACGTCACCATCGTCAACATCGCGATCCCCAGCATCCAGGGCAGCCTGGGCGCCACCTTCAGCGCGATTCAGTGGATCACCGCCGGGTACGCGCTCGCGTTCGCCGCCGGACTGATCACGGGTGGCCGACTCGGTGACATCTACGGCCGCAAACGCCTGTTCCTGATCGGTATGGGTGGCTTCACGGTCGCCTCCGCGCTCTGCGGATTCGCCGCCAACCCGGACGTCCTGGTCGCGTCCCGCATCCTCCAGGGTGCGACGGCCGCGCTGATGGTCCCGCAGGTGCTGTCGATCGTGCACGCCACCTTCCCCGCGCACGAGCGCGGCAAGGTCTTCGGACTGTTCGGCGCGATCGTCGGCCTCGGCGCGGTGACCGGGCCGCTGCTCGGCGCCCTGCTCACGGAATGGAACCTCTTCGGGCTGGAATGGCGCCCGATCTTCCTGATCAACCTGCCCGTCGGCATTGCCGGGCTACTGCTGGGGCGCAAGTACATCACCGAGTCCAAGGCGCCGCGCGCACTGCGTCTGGACCTGCCGGGCGTGGTGCTGGTCACCCTCGCCCTGCTCGCGCTGATCTACCCGCTGACCCGTGGCCGTGAGCTGGACTGGCCGGCCTGGGGCTACGTGTCGATGGGCTGCAGCCTGCTGGTGCTCGCCGTGTTCGTCGCGTACGAGAAGTACAAGACGCGGCGGGACGGCTCGCCGCTGGTGGAACTGTCGCTGTTCCGGGTCAAGAGCTTCGCCGCCGGCATCGCGGTACAGCTCACCTTCGGTGTCTTCACCGGCATCTTCTTCATGGTGTGGACCCTGTACATGCAGATCGGGCTCGGCTGGAGCGCACTGCGTGCGGGCGTCACCGGCATCCCGTTCTCGATCGCGGTGTCGGTGGCGGCGGGCATCTCGGTGCAGAAACTGGTGCCGCGCTTCGGCCGCAAGGTGCTGCAGACCGGTGCGCTGACGATGGCGGCCGGCCTGCTGCTCTACATCTGGGAGGCCAAGCACTTCGGTGCGGAGATCACCTCCTGGCAGATGGCGCTGCCGCTGATCGTGATGGGCCTCGGTATGGGCCTGATCGTGGCGCCGCTGACGGACGCGGTGCTGTCCGAGGTGCCCAAGGAGCACGCGGGCTCGGCCTCCGGGCTGATCAACACCACCGGACAGACGGGCAATGCGTTCGGCATCGGCCTGGTGTCGGTCGTCTTCTTCGGAATTGTCGACAACCGGATCGAGGCCGCGCACGGGGCGCCGGCTGCCGTCGGCGGGGCGTACGTCGAAGCGTTCCAGAGTGCGCTGGGCTGGACGGTAGCGGTGCTGCTCGCGATCTTCCTGCTGATGTTCGCGCTGCCGAAGAAGGCGGCGGGGCACGGTGCGCCCGAGGGCGGCGGGATGGCGGGGAGCGTTGGCGGGTCCGGGCCCGCGTCCGGCGAGGGGACCGGGGCCGGTGGGGCGGCTGCGGGCGGTGCGGCTGCGCTCGGCGGCGTACAGAAGGAGTCCGCGGTGACGGTGTGACCGCCGTGGAACCCGGGGCCCCGCAGGTCAGGGACAGGTGGAGCCCGGGGCCCAGTAGTCCAGTAGTGCAGTAGTGCAGTAGTGCAGTAGTGCAGGAGCCTCGGACGGCCGAGGTGCCGAAGTCGAGAGCCTGTCCCCGTGCAGCTGAGTGCGGGGGCAGGCTCTTCGGCGTGCTGGGGCGGGTGGGCGTCCATCCATGCGCGCGGCTGTGGGCGGGTTGCCTGCGTGGCAGCGTGCGTGGTGACCCGCTGGCGGCCGTGGTGACTCGCACGAAAGGGGCCAAAGTCCGTCTGTGCCCGAAGTGGGTCCGGTTGTGTTTACTTGCCTGGCTCCTGGGCGTACTCTCGAGGGAAAACCACAGGTTCGGGCATCGATCGGACGTAAAGCCACATGTACGCACCGGAGCGCCAGCAGGAAATCCTCCGTCTCGCGCGGGACGGCGGCCGGGTCGACGTCCTGTCCCTCGCCGACACCTTCCAGGTCACCGCCGAAACCATCCGCCGCGACCTCAAGGCACTCGACCGGGCCGGTCTGCTGCGCCGGGTGCACGGCGGGGCGATCCCGGCGGGCCGCCTCGACTTCGAACCCGACCTCGCCGAGCGCGAGTCCACCGCAGCGGACGAGAAGGACCGCATCGCGCGGGCGGCGGTCGCCGAACTGCCCGACGAGGGAAGCGTGGTGTTCGACGCGGGTTCCACCGCGGCACGGCTCGCGGCCGGAGTCCCGTTGGAGAGCGCGCTCACCGTCGTCACCCACTCGCTGCCCGCCGCCGCCCGCCTCGCCGACCACCCGGGCATCGACCTCCACCTCGTCGGCGGCCGGGTACGGCACCGTACGAGGGCCGCCGTCGATGCCTGGGCGCTGCGGGCGTACGGAGAGATCCGCGCCGACGTCGTCTTCCTCGGCACCAACGGCTTCTCGCTCGCGCACGGCCTGACCACCCCCGACCTCGCCGAAGCAGCCGTCAAGCGGGCCGTGGTGGCGGCCGGCCGACGGGTGGTGCTGCTTGCGGACTCCGCGAAGCACGGGCAGGAGCACTTCGCCCGCTTCGGGGACCTCACCGACATCGATCTGCTCATCACGGACACCGGCCTCAACCCTGGGGACGAAGCGGCCCTCCTGGCCGCGGGCATCGAGGTGCTGTGTGTCTGACGACCCACCCCGTCCCGGCCCGGGCGGGCCGCAGCGCCCCGGAGTTCCCCGCGGACACAGAACCCGCAGGGCCACCACCCGCACCACCTCACGAATGAGCCGACGATGATCCTGACCGTCACCCCCAACCCCAGCCTCGACCGGACCTACGAGGTCCCCGAACTGATGCGCGGCGAAGTCCTGCGGGCCACCACCGACCGCATGGATCCCGGCGGCAAGGGCGTCAACGTCTCGCGTGCCGTGTCCGCTGCCGGTCACCGCACCGTCGCGGTCCTCCCGCTGGGCGGGGCCCCCGGCGCCCTCGTCGCGGAACTCCTCGCCGCCGAAGGCATCGAGGTCGCTCCGGTACGGGTGTCCGGGCAGACCCGCTCCAACATCAGCATCGCCGAGCCCGACGGGACCCTCACCAAGGTCAACGCGACCGGACCCGAACTCACCCCCACCGAGTCCGAGGCCCTGCTGACCGCCGTACGCGCCCACTCGGCCGACACCGACTGGATCGCCTGCTGCGGCAGCCTCCCGCGCGGCCTCTCCCCGCAGTGGTACGCCGACCTGGTGGCCCGCGCACACGATGCGGGCGCCCGCATCGCACTCGACACCTCGGGCCCCTCGCTCATCGCCGCCCTGAGGGAACGGCCCGACGTGGTCAAGCCGAACGCGGAGGAACTGGCCGAAGCCGTCGGCCGCCCCCTCCGGACGATCGGCGACGCCGTCGAGGCGGCCGAGGAACTGCGCACGCTCGGCGCCAGGACCGTACTCGCCAGCCTGGGTGCCGACGGTCAGCTCCTGGTGTCCGCCGAAGGCGTGCACTTCGCGTCCGCCACTGTCGACGCCGTACGGAGCAACGTCGGCGCGGGCGACGCCTCACTCGCCGGATTCCTGGCGGCGGGCGGCGAGGGCCCCGACGCGCTCGCCTCCGCCGTCGCGCACGGGGCGGCCGCCGTACAGCTGCCCGGCAGCGTGATGCCCACCCCGTCCGACCTGGACCCGGCGGCGGTCACCGTTACCGCCGACGTACCGCTGGACCGCGTCCTGACGGAACCGGCGGCATGAAGGCCACGACCGGCGGCGCGCCGCTCCCTCAGCCCGCAACAACCGCCATAGCCGCAGCACCTGCAACACCGGCTGCGCCCGCAGCACCTGCAGCACCCGCTACATCTGCAACACCCGCTGTGCTCGCTGCACCTGCAACACCCGCCGTGCCCGCTGTACCCACAGAGCCCGCGCTGCCCACGGCATGCGCAGAACCGTTTTCCCCTGCTGCCCCCGCCGTATCTGCCCTCACATCCGTGCGAAGGAGCCCGCGATGAGCCAGATGATCACCGCGGACCTGGTCGACCTCGACCTGGCCGCTGACACCAAACAGGAGGCGGCCCGCCTCCTCGCGACCCGGATGGTGGCGCTCGGGCGGGTGACGGACCTGGACGGGTTCCTCGCCGACGTGGCTGCGCGCGAGGCGCAGATGCCGACCGGCCTGGAAGGCGGCATCGGCATCCCGCACTGCCGCAGCACCCACGTCACGGAACCCACCCTGGCATTCGGCCGCAGCGCCGCCGGTGTCGACTTCGGCGCCTCGGACGGGCCCGCCGACCTGATCTTCCTGATCGCCGCCCCGGCCGGCGCGGACGACGCCCACCTGACGATCCTCTCCAGCCTGGCCAGGCAGCTGATGAACGCGGAGTTCACCACCGCACTGCGCGCCGCGGGCACTCCGGAGGAGGTCGCCGCGATGATCAGCGGCGACGAGCCCCAGACAGCCCCGGACCAGACAGCCCCGGACCAGACAGCCCCGGACCAGACAGCCCCGGCCCACACCGCCCCACGCCAGACTGCCCCACGCCAGGCCGCCCCGGTCTCGGCCGAGCCCGGTGAGAGGCCGGTCGGAAACCCTGCCGGAAGTCCGGCCGGGAGCTCCGAGGGGAGTCCTGACGGGAGCCCGGGCGAGAACGTGGCCACAAGCCCTGCCCGCCCCCTCTTCCGTATCGTCGCCGTCACCTCCTGCCCCACCGGCATCGCGCACACCTACATGGCGGCCGAAGCCCTCGAACAGGCCGGCAACGACGCCGGGGTGCAGCTCACCGTCGAACCGCAGGGCTCCTCCGGCTTCACCCGCCTCGACCCGGAGGTCGTCGCCGCAGCCGACGCGGTGATCTTCGCGCACGACGTGCCGGTGCGGGACCGCGAACGGTTTGCGGGCAAGCCGACCGTCGACGTCGGTGTGAAGGCGGGCATCAACCGCCCGCACGAACTGATCGCCGAGGCCAGGGAGAAGGCCGCCCGCGGCGAGACCACCACGTCCGCACCCAAGGGCACGCCCGTCGAGGAAGCCGGCGAGGCGGGGGAGGGCTACGGCGCGAAACTGCGCACGTGGCTGATGAGCGGCGTGAGCTACATGGTGCCGTTCGTCGCCGCAGGCGGTCTGCTGATCGCGCTCGGCTTCGCGATCGGTGGTTACCAGGTCGACAAAGCGCCTTCCGTGATCGAGCACTTCGCCTGGGCGGACCACACCAGCTGGGCCGCCCTGATGTTCCAGATCGGCGGGCTCGCCTTCGCCTTCCTAGTACCTGTGCTGGCCGGTTACATCGCGTACGGCATGGCCGACCGTCCTGGACTCGTGCCCGGCTTCGTCGGCGGCTCGATCGCCGTCGCGATCAAGGCAGGCTTCCTCGGCGGACTGGCCGCCGGTCTGATCGCCGGCGCCGTGGTGATGGCGATCCAGCGGGTGCGCGTACCCGCTGCGCTGAGCGGGATCATGCCGGTGGTGGTGATCCCACTGATCTCCTCGATCGTCGTTGGCTTCCTGATGTTCCTGGTGATCGGCGAGCCGATCGCCAAGCTGCAGACGGCGCTCACCGACTGGCTGTCCGGACTGTCCGGCAGCAACGCGATCATCCTCGGCATCGTCCTGGGCCTCATGATGTGCTTCGACATGGGCGGCCCGTTCAACAAGGTGGCCTACACCTTTGCGGTCGGCGGGCTCGCCAACCCCAACGACGGCAGCCTCAAGGTGATGGCCGCCGTCATGGCCGCGGGCATGGTCCCGCCGCTGGCGATGGCGCTTGCCACCAGCGTGCGCGGCAGGCTCTTCACCCGTACCGAACGGGAGAACGGCAAGGCGGCCTGGGTGCTCGGTGCCTCGTTCATCACCGAGGGCGCGATCCCGTTCGCGGCGGCGGACCCGCTGCGCGTCATCCCCGCCGCGATGGCGGGCGGCGCGGTGACCGGCGGACTGTCCATGGCGTTCGGCAGCACCCTGCGCGCCCCGCACGGCGGCATCTTCGTGATCCCGCTGATCGGCAACCCGTGGCTCTACCTGGTGTCGATCGTCGCCGGCACCGTGGTCGGCGCGGCCCTCGTCGTCCTGTTCAAGGGAATGCGCAGGAAGCCGACGGCCGCCGCCCCGACGCAGGCCGAGGCGGCGGACAAGACGCACGCCGAGACTGCGGACAAGACCCGGGCCGCGGCTACGGCTGCCGCTGCGGACAAGGCTCAGGCCGTCACCACGGTCTGAGCCGGCAGGACCCCCCTCAGCACACCCGCCCGCGCAGCTCCATCGCTTCGCGGGCGGTGTGCTGTGCCTCGTACACCTCGCACATGTGCCGCCCGTCCGGGGTCGCCGTGTGCTCGACCTCCCACAGGCTGGCCTCGCTGCCGTCCATCAGCAGGAACGCGTGCTCGTACAGCGTGAAGCCCACCTCTCTGCCCTTGCTGCGGTACTGCCGTCCGCAGACCTGCGTGATCTCGTGGGCGAGCGCGTCCGCGAGCCGCCGGGCCGTCTCGGGGCCCGGCCGGTCCGCGTTCTCCGCGCGCCGCAGCACCCGGCGCGCATGATCGGCCGACCGGTCGGGGACGAACGCGCGCCGGGCCTCCCTGCGGGGCTGGGCGAGCAGCTCCGCCATGGCGTCGGGGACGTCCGCGTACTCCGGGAAGAGCGGCAGGTCGTCGGCGCGGGAACCCGGCACACCGGGCAGCCGGCCGGCGGCCAGCCTGGCCTCGCCGATGCCGGTGTACAGCTCGTGCTCGACGCGGCGGTCGCGGCCCGCGTTGTGCACCAGCTCCCAGAGGGTGAGGGAGGAGCCGTCGGTAAGCAGGAACGTGTGCCGGTACAGAGAGCGGCGCAGCCCCGCGCTGTGGTGCGAGGAGCGCAGCGAGGAGCTGTGCGCCAACGCCGATGCGAGCCGCTCGACGGTCTCGTCGGGCAGGTCGAAGGAGTTCAGCGCACGGCCCAGGAGCACCCCGAGGTGATCCTCGGGCGTAGCGAGGCCGTCGCTCTCGTACTCGTCCGAATCGTTCAAGGGCTTCTCCAGGCCATTGCCGCGCGTCACACTTCCTGCACTCAAAGTAGCCAATGGGTCTGACATCGCGCCCCGGTTTGGTGAAAACGAAGGACGCCGTACGGGAGGTTCCCGCAAATCGCCCCGGAATTCGCCGGGTTCGGGCCCATCCGGAAGGCTCACCCCGAAACCGGAGGCTCCGCATACAGGTCCCGGTAGGCGGGGAACACCCCGCCGGGCCCGTCGACGCCCGCCGCCGCCCGCACCGCCTTCACGATCGCCCTGGTCACCACGTCCGCACCAGCCGCCAGTACCTCGTTCAGGGCCCCGGCCGCCCACAGGGCGGCGAATGCCGGATCCGGCCCGTCCGGCTCCCCGGCACCCAGCGCCACCGCGCCCGTGGACAGCGCGAACACCGTGTCCCCGTCGGTGAGCAGGTGCACGGGCCGCAGGGCGCGCGCGAATCCGTCGTGCGAGGTCCCGGCGAGCTTCTGCGCCTGCGCGCGGGTGAGTTCCGCATCCGTGGCGACCACAGCCAAGGTGGTGTTCAACGGGGGGCGTACGGAACCTGCGTACCGGCGCGTGGACTCCTCGTGCGCCTCCCGGGTGCGCCGCAGAGCCTCCTGGTGCACCTCCTCGTGCGGGTAGGCGACCCGCCCCTGGAAGTACTCCCCGTACAGCACCCCGGTCAGCGGATCGACCGCCGAACCCACCGCGTTCACCACCACCAGGGCCGCCACCGTGACCCCCGCCGCCGGCCCTGCGGACAACCGCACGCTCGCGGTGCCCACCCCGCCCTTGAGGCCGCCCACCACCGCACCCGTACCCGCGCCGACCGATCCCTGCGCGAGGGGCGCGCCCCGGGCCGTACGGGCGGCCGCGGCCACCGCGGCACGTCCCGTCGCGGCATCCGGCCTGGCCCGCCAGTCGCCGCCGCGCCCCAGGTCGAACAGGCATGCCGCCGGCACCACGGGCACCACCTGGGCGGGATCCGGGCCGATCCTGAAGCCGCGCCGCTGCTCCTCCAGCCAGCCGGTGACTCCGGAGGCGGAGTCGAGCCCGTAGGCGCTGCCGCCGGTCAGTACGACGGCGTCGGTGCGCTGCACCAGGTTGCGCGGGTCCAGGGCGTCGGTCTCCCGGGTGCCGGGGCCCCCGCCCCGTACGTCCACCGCGGCGACCGCACCGCCCTCGGGGGCGAGGACGACGGTGGTGCCTGTCAGGGCGTCCATTCGCTCCACGCGCGCGTGGCCGACCCGCAGGCCGTCCACATCGGTCAGCGCGTCGTTCGGTCCGGGCTTCGCGGTGAGGTCTGCCATGGGAACCTGCGTATCACGCGGCAGGGCGGACGGCACAGGCTTCGTACCGCCCCGGCCACGGGATCCGGCCGGCGCCGCAGGCCTGGTGCCGCCCGGGTACGGGATCCGGCCGACGGCACGGGCCTCGTACCGCCCGGGTACGGGATGCGGCGGACGGCACAGGCTTGGTACCGCCCGGCACGGATGCGGCCGACGTGGCGTCAGGTCAGCCGGGGCTTGCGCAGGGTGTCGGACTCGGGCCGGGCGGACAGCACGGTGCCGACCGTCACCGCCACCGCCATCACGAGGCCCGCCGCCAGCACTCCCCAGGTGCCGAGGAAGGTGCAGGCGAGGACGACGGCCACGGTGACCGGCATCAGCGCCTTCTCGGCGGTGTCCCGCTTGAAGTGCCTGGCCTGCAGGTACCAGCCGGTGAGCAGGAACAGAGCCGTCGGGATCGTCACGGCCGCTGTCGCCGCCACGGGGGAGAGGTGGGCCTTGCCCGTCACCTGTTCGACGGCGACCTCGATGCCCGCGCCGATCGCCGCCGCCGAGCCCAGGATGAACAGGTGCCCGTATCCCCACTGCAGGGCCCGTTTCATGGACGTGAGCCGCTCCTGGGCGGGGTTGGCGAAGTAGATCCACCAGACGGCGAAGACGATCAGCAGTCCGCCGCCCGCGATCGACAGCAGTTCTCCGAGGTGGTCGTGCTCGTCCAGGCCCTCCTGGACGGCGATGGTCGCGGCGGTCAGTGACTCGCCGAGCACGATGATGGTGAACAGTCCGTACCGCTCGGCGATGTGGTGCGGGTGCCAGGTGGACCTGAAGTTCCTCTCCGCGATCGGCGGCACGCTCAGCTCGGCGAGCGCCAGCACCAGGAAGAGGTACGGTCGTACGTCCGCGGGCACGAAGAGCACCGTGATCCAGCCGAGTTGCACGATGACGAGCCCGGCGGCGTACTTCAGCGCCATGGACCGCTCCGCGCCGGTGTTGTGCCGGGCCGCCCGCAGCCACTGACAGGTCATCGACAGGCGCATCACCACGTATCCGGCGATGGCGACGGACCAGTTGCCGTGGTCGAAGGCGCGCGGCACCCCGGCCGCCAGCACCAGGACACCCGCGATCTGCACCAGCACGGCGACCCGGTAGAACACGTCGTCGTTGTCGTAGGCCGAGGCGAACCAGGTGAAGTTCATCCACGCCCACCAGATGGCGAAGAAGACGAAGAAGTAGCCGAGCAGCCCCGACGCGACGTGCCCCTCGGCAAGGGCGTGCACCAGCCGGACCCCGGCCTGGGCGACTGCGACGACGAAGCACAGGTCGAAGAACAGCTCCAGCGGGGTGGCGGCGCGGTGCCCCTCGTCCGGGCGGCGCGCGGTCATCCGGCGCAGCATGCCGTGGCCCGTGGGCGCGGTCGTTGACTCGCTCATACGTACACGAGAGCAGAAGTGGCCACGGAACGCGCGCGGAGCACCACGCACAGTGCACGGAGGCGCTTGCCGCCGAGAACTTTGTGAACGTATTCACAAGAGAACTAATGACTTTGGTCCTCGGTGAATTCGCAGGTCAGCGCCCTGAATCCGGCTTCCCTGAAGAGAAGGTCGGGACGAATGGTCCGCTGTTGAGGACCATTGCGGCCCGTCGGGGGCTCCGTACAGGAGTGGAATGAAGTCAGCGGAGTTCACGGCGCAGCGCAGGCGCCCAGCGAGCGTCCCCCGAGCGAAAGGTGTGGTCATGACGGCGACCCAGGCGGAGACAACGGCCGGTACGCAAGCGGGCGAGGCCCTGACGGCCTGGGACGGTTTCAGGGGCGGACCGTGGTGCGACGCGGTGGACGTCCGCGACTTTGTGCAGCGCAACTACACGCCCTACGCGGGCGACGCGGCATTCCTCGCAGGCCCCACCGAGCGCACCACCGCCGTATGGCAGAAGCTCCTGTCGATGTTCCCCGAGGAGATCAGCAAGGGCGTCCACGACGTCGACGTGAAGACCCCCTCGCGCATCGACGCCTTCGCCCCCGGCTTCATCGACGCGGACAAGGACCTCATCGTCGGCCTCCAGACCGATGCCCCGCTGAAGCGGGCGATCATGCCCAACGGCGGCTGGCGGATGGTGGAAAGCGCCCTCCACGCGTACGGCTACGAAGCCGACCCCGAGGTCCGCGACATCTACACCCACCTGCGCAAGACCCACAACGAGGGCGTCTTCGACGCGTACACCCCCGAAATCCGCGCCTGCCGGTCCTCCGGCATCATCACCGGCCTGCCCGACGCCTACGGCCGCGGCCGCATCATCGGCGACTACCGCCGGGTCGCCCTGTACGGAGTGGACCGGCTGATCGCGGCCAAGGAGGCCGACCGGGCGCGACTGGGCGAGAGGTGGGCCACCGAGCACGTCATCCGGGACCGCGAGGAGGTCTCCGAGCAGATCAAGGCGCTGCACGAGCTCAAGAAGATGGCCGCCTCCTACGGTTACGACATCTCCGGCCCGGCGCGCACCGGCCGTGAGGCCGTCCAGTGGCTGTACTTCGCCTACCTGGCCGCCGTGAAGGAACAGAACGGTGCCGCCATGTCGATCGGCCGTATCGACAATTTCCTCGACATCTACCTGCAGCGCGATCTCGCCAAGGGCCTGATCACCGAGGAGCAGGCACAGGAGTTCATCGACGACTTCGTCATCAAGCTGCGCATCGTGCGCTTCCTGCGCACCCCCGAATACAACGAGGGCTTCTCCGGGGACCCCACCTGGGTCACCTGGTCCATGGCCGGCATCGGCGAGGACGGCCGCCCGCTGGTCTCCCGCACCACCTTCCGCGCGCTCCAGACGCTCTACAACCTCGGCCCGGCCCCCGAGCCGAACCTGACCGTCTTCTGGTCGCAGCGGCTGCCGCAGACCTTCAAGGCGTTCGCCTCGAAGGTCGCCATCGACACCTCGGCGATCCAGTTCGAGTCCGACGAGCTGATGCGCCCCAAGTACGGCGACGACACCGCGATCGCGTGCTGCGTCTCGGCGATGGCCGTCGGCAAGCAGATGCAGTTCTTCGGCGCTCGCGTCAATGTCGCCAAAGCGCTTTTGTACGCGATCAACGGCGGCCGCGACGAGAAGACCGGCAAGGTCGTCGTCCAGGGCTTCGAGCCGGTCGAAGGCGACTACCTCGACTACGAGGAAGTCGCCGGCCGCTACGACGCGATGCTCGACTGGCTGGCGAAGACGTACGTCCACGCCCTCAACGTCATCCACTACATGCACGACAAGTACGCCTACGAGCGCATCGAGATGGCCCTGCACGACCAGGAGATCCTGCGCACCATGGCGTGCGGCATCGCCGGGCTGTCGGTCGCCGCCGACTCGCTGTCCGCGATCAAGCACGCCCGGGTGAAGGTGATCCGCGACGAGACCGGACTCGCCGTCGACTACGAGATCGAGGGCGACTACCCCGCCTACGGCAACAACGACGACCGCGCGGACGACTTCGCGAGGCGCATCGTCGAGGACTTCATGCAGAAGATCCGCAAGCACCCGACGTACCGCGACGCCGTGCACACACAGTCCGTGCTCACCATCACGTCGAACGTCGTCTACGGGAAGAAGACCGGCAACACCCCGGACGGCCGGCGCTCCGGCGCGCCTTTCGCGCCCGGCGCCAACCCGATGAACGGCCGCGACGAGCACGGCTACATCGCCTCCGCCCTGTCGGTCGCGAAACTGTCGTACGACGACGCCGAGGACGGAATCTCACTGACCAACACCATCACCCCCGACGCACTGGGCCGCACCGCCGAGGAGCGCGTCCAGAACCTCTCCGGAGTCCTCGACGGCTACATGGCGAGCAACGGCTTCCACATGAACGTCAACGTGCTGGACAAGGCGACGCTCGAAGACGCCATGGAGCACCCGGAGAACTACCCGCAGCTGACCATCCGGGTCTCCGGGTACGCCGTCAACTTCGTGCGACTGACCCGCGAGCAGCAGCTCGACGTCATCAACCGCACCTTCCACGGCGCCCTCTAGCCGAACACCGCACGGCGCCCTCCGGAGCACCACGGCTCCCTCCGGAGCACCACCGCTCCGCCAGGAGCCCTCAAGCTGTACGGCGCCGGGGCCGATCCCCCCTTGACTGCACCCGGCCCCGGCGCCGTACACACCCCCTCCCGCCCCTCCTCCCAGGAGTTCCCGCCATGGCCGCTGTACTTCTCGGAACCGGGATCCCGGTACGGGCCGCCGCTCCGGCCACTCCCACCGGCACCACCCCGGCAGGTGCCGCCACCCAGCGGCCGGTCAGTGGCTCCGTGCACTCCTGGGACCTGTCCACCGGTGTCGACGGGCCCGGCACCCGCTTCGTGACGTTCCTCGCCGGCTGCCCGCTCGCCTGCCTCTACTGCCACAACCCCGACACCCTGCGGATGCGCAGCGGCAAGCGGTACGCGGCGGACGACATCGTCGCGGAAGCCGCCAAGTACACGACGTTCATCAAGGCGGCCGGCGGCGGCACCACCCTCAGCGGCGGGGAACCCCTCCTCCAGCCCGTCTTCGCGGGCGAGCTCTTCCACCGCTTCAAGCACGAGCTCGGCCTGCACACTGCGCTCGACACCTCGGGCTACCTCGGCGCCCGCGCCACCGACGCACTGCTGCGCGACGTGGACCTGGTGCTCCTGGACATCAAGTCGTGGGACCCGGCGACGTACCGGAAGGTCACCGGCCGCGAACTGGCACCCACCCTCGCCTTCGCCGAACGGCTGGCCGCCCTCGACAAGGAGGTGCACGTCCGCTTCGTGCTCGTGCCCGGCCTGACCGACGACCCGGCGAACATCGAGGGCGTCGCCGCCTTCACCGCGTCCCTGGGCGTCGTCTCCCGGGTGGACGTCCTGCCCTTCCACAAGCTGGGCGAGGCCAAGTGGGAGGCCCTGGGCAAACCGTTCACGCTGCACGACACCCCGTCGCCGGGCCCGGACCAGGTGGCTGCCGCCCGCGCCATATTTCAGAGGCACGGCCTGTACGCCGTTTGAGCGCGCCCAAGGGGTGAAAAGGGCAATTTCGTCCTAATTTTATGGGGTGACCGAGCCCTCGCCCCCCACCCCGGACCCGACCCCGCCCCCCAATCCCGGGGGTGCGCCCCCCGCGGGCGCAGGGACCGCCGACGCCGCGCCGCCCCTCGGGCAGCGGGGGAGCCCGGACAGCGGCACGGGTGGGCAGCCAACGGCCCCCGCCGACGCCGCGCCCCTCGGCTGCCCCCGGCCCGCTTCCGCGCCGGCCACGCCCTCGGTGACCCGCCGTGCCACCCTGGTCGCCACGGCGGTCTCGCTCCTCCTCATCCTCGCCATCTACTTCGGCAGCCGGATGCTGAGGGACTTCGACTCCGCGCTCATCCCCTACGCGGTGGCAACGATCTTCCTCGCCTTCGGCGTCGCCTACCGCTACACCGTCTGGGTCTCCGCCCCCGGCGCCCGCCGCCTCTTCAAGAAGGGCTGGGGCAGCCTCTTCTCGGCGGAGAACTTCCGCAAGGCCCCCACCGCCCTGCCGAAGATGATCGCCACCTACCTCGGCTTCCAGAAGTTCCTCGGCGCCCGCTCACACGCCCGCTGGGCCGCCCACCAGCTCATCTTCTGGGGATGCATCCTCGCAGCGGCGATCACCTTCCCCCTCACCTGGGGCTGGTTCACCTTCACCTCGGGCAGCGGCTCGGGCCCCGGCTACGAGATGCGGATCTGGGGCATCAAGGTGCTGGGCTACGACTCCTCCAGCCTCATCGGCTGGCTGATGTTCCACGGCCTCGACATCGCCGCCGTCCTGGTCATCCCGGGCGCCTCCTACTTCCTGTGGCGCCGGATGAAGGACCGCGGCGCGATGACCGGCCAGCGCTTCGCGTACGACCTCGTACCCCTCATCGCGCTCATCGTCATCTCCGTCACCGGCCTGCTGCTCACCTTCTCGTCGATCTTCCTGCACGGCGGCGGCTACGAGTTCCTGGCGATCCTGCACATGGTGTCGGTGGTCTTCACGCTCATCTACATCCCGTTCGGGAAGTTCTTCCACATCGTGCAGCGGCCGGCAGCCGTCGGCATGCAGCTCTTCAAGTACACCGCGCGGCAGAAGGACGAGGTCTTCCACTGCCGCCGCTGCCACACCCCCATCGACACCGCGCCGTACGTCGAGAACCTCGAGGCGACCATGCGCGACCTGGAGCTCGACTTCGCCCAGTGGGCCGAGTACTGCCCGCGCTGCAAACGCGAACTGCGCGGCAACGCCTACCTCTCGCACGTCAAGAAGGGCTTCAAGTGACGTCCCCGCAGTCTGCCCCCAGGCCCGCCCCGCACAACCGGCCGCGCATCCCGCTGGACCCTTCCCTCGCACCGCCCGGCACCCGGGGCTTCCGCGACGCGGGAGGCATCCCGGCCGACCAGTGGCACGCCGACCAGCACGGCGAAACCCTGGTCCCCACCCACTGCTGCTTCTGCGGCGTGCAGTGCGGCATGTACCTGCGTGTCGACAAGGGCGGCAAGGTCTTCGGCGTCGAACCCCGCAACCACGACATCAACCGCATGCGCCTGTGCCCCAAAGGCATCAACGCCTACCAGCAGGTCAACCACCCCGACCGGCTGACCGCACCCCTGATGCGCCGCTCCCGCGACGAGGAGTTCCGGGAGGTCTCCTGGGAGGAGGCCCTCGACTTCACGGCGTCGGAGGTACGTCGCATCCAGCAGACGTACGGCAACGACGCGTTCGGCATGCTCGGCGGCGCGAGCCTCTTCTCCGAGAAGACGTACCTGGTCGGCAAGTTCGCCAGAGTCGCCCTCAAAACTCGACATGTCGACTACAACGGCCGCCTGTGCATGGTCTCCGCCGCCGGCGCCAACAAACTGGCCTTCGGCATCGACCGCGCGGGCAACCCGTTCTCCGACATCCTCCTCACCGACTGCCTGCTCATCGCCGGCTCCAACGTCGGCGAGTGCTTCCCGGTGATGACCCAGTACCTGTGGGGTGCACGCGACCGGGGAGCGACGCTGATCGTCGTCGACCCCCGCGAGACGGCCGTCGCGCGCACCGCCGACATCCACGTCGCCCTCAAGCCCGGCACGGACTCGGCGTTCTTCAACGCCGTCCTGCACGTCGTCGTACGGGAGAACCTCACCGACGAGGCGTACCTGGCGGCGAACACCACCGGCTGGGACGAGGTGAAGGCCAAGGCCGCCGAGTACCCACCGGAGCGCTCCGCCGGGATCTGCGGCGTCCCGGCCGCCCAGATCGAGCAGGTCGCCCGCGTGTTCGCGGCCGCCGGCAAGGCCATGGCCTGGCACGCGCGAGGCATCGAACACCACTCGCAGGGCGTGGAGAACTGCCTGTCCGTCATCAACCTGTGCGTCGCCACCGGCAACATCGGCAAGCCCGGCGCGGGCTACGGCACCATCACCGGCCAGGGCAACGGCCAGGGCGGCCGTGAACACGGCCAGAAATCCGACCTGCTCCCGGGCGGCCGCTCCATCATGAACGACGAGCACCGCCGCCAGATCTGCGAGATCTGGGGCATCGAGGAATCCGAACTGCCACCCGCCGGCACCTCGATGATGGAAATGGTCTGGCAGATGCAGCGCGGCGAGATCCGCGGCCTGATCGGCGTCTGCAACAACCCCTTCGTGTCCCTCCCCAACTACCGGGTGGTGAAGGAGGGGTACGACGCGACCGAGTTCCACGCGCAGTTCGACTTCTTCCTCTCCGAGACGGCCGCCAACGCGCACGTCGTCTTCCCCGTCACCACCTGGGCCGAGGATGAAGGCGTGATGGCCAACGCGGAAGCCCGCGTCGTCAAGCACAACAAGGCCCAGGAGCCCCCGGCAGGCGTCCGTACCGACACCTGGGTGATGTGCCAGCTCGCCCAGCGCCTGGGAGCCGGCGACAAGTTTGCCTTCGCCGGCTCCCGCGAAGTCTTCGAGGAACTGCGTACCGCCTCCGCCGGCACCGTCAACGACTACTACGGCATCACCTACGAACGGCTGGAGGAGACCGGCGGCATCGCCTGGCCCTGCCCCGACACCTCCCACCCCGGCACCCCCCGCCTCTTCGAGGACGGCCGCAGCTACCACCCGGACGGGAAGATCCACCTCCAGGTCGTCGAGTGGCACCCGCCGATGGACCCGTACGACGACGACTTCCCCATGTCGCTCACCACCGGCCGCACCGTCGCCCACTTCCTCTCCGGCAACCAGACCCGCCGCCTCGGCGCCCTGGTCGAGCAGACCCCCCGCCCGTGGGTGGAGGTGCACCCGTCGCACGGCTTCAAGAACGGCGACCCGGTCCGCGTCGTCACCCGCCGCGGCAGCTCCGTCTACCCGGCACTCGTCACGGAGGCCATCCGCCCGGACACCTTCTTCATCCCGTACCACTGGCCCGCCCCGACGGCTGCGAACGTCCTCACCATCGACGCCCTGGACCCCCGCTCCAAGATCCCCGAGTACAAGGTCTGCGCCTGCCGCATCGAGCGCGCCGACCACATCGACGAGGTCCCCGCCCCGCCCGTCGCCCCCGGCCACGTCGCGTACCCGGAGACCCAGGTCTCCCGCACCGACCCCCTGCCGCCCACCGCCCCACAGGGCAGGGCAACCGCAGAAGAGAGGAGCTGACCAGCCATGATGGGCAAAACGATCTTCATTGACCCGGGTCGCTGCATCGGCTGCCAGGCCTGTGTCTCCGCCTGCCGCGAATGCGACTCGCACCGCGGCAAGTCGATGATCCACCTCGACTACACCGACCCGGGCCAGTCCGTCGCCTCCCTCCCCACGGTCTGCATGCACTGCGAGGACCCGGTCGCCCCGTGCGCCGAGGTCTGTCCTGCCGACGCGATCCTGGTGACCGCGGACGGAGTGGTCCAGCAGGCCGACACCACCCGCTGCATCGGCTGCGCCAACTGCGTCAACGCCTGCCCCTTCGGCGTCCCCAAGATCGATCTCGAAGCCAAGCTGCAGATGAAGTGCAACCTCTGCTACGACCGCACCGCCTACGGCCTCGCCCCGATGTGCGCCACGGTCTGCCCCACCGGGGCCCTCTTCTACGGAACCCTCGAAGAGCTCCAGGCCGAGCGGCCCGGTGTCCAGGTCGCCGACTCCTTCGCCTTCGGCGACGTGATGGTCTCCACCGGGGTCGCGATGGTCGTCCCCGCCGACAAGGTCCAGTGGCCGGTGCCCGGCGGGCTCCCGGTCGTCGAGGTGAACGGAGTCGACGTCCGATGAGCACGGTCCAGCCCCCACCACCGGAAACCACCGGCACCGGCATCCCGGGCAGCACGGACGACGCCCGCTCCGCCCTCCACGACCGGATCAGCGCCGACTCCCTCACCACCCGCCGTGACTACCTCCGCATCGTCGCCACGGTGTCCGGAGGACTCGCCGTGGGCGGCCTGGCGGTCGCCGGGGGAGTACTGCACCGGCACGGCGAACCAGAAGGTGACGGCGTCCCGAAGGCGAAACGCATCGCCGACGGCCTGCCCCCCGGCGAGTCGGTCTCCTTCCGGTACCCAGGCGACGAGGACCGCGCCGTCGCAGTCCGACTCGAGGACGGTTCCCTCGTCGGCTACTCCGCGGTCTGCACCCACCTCGCCTGCGCTGTGCTCTGGCGCAAGGAACGCGGCACCGAGGGCGAGCTGTACTGCCCCTGCCACGAAGGCATCTTCGACGCCAGAACCGGCGAGGTCACCGCCGGCCCGCCGCCCCGGGGTCTGCCCAAAGTCGTCGTCATCGAAGAGGTCGACGGCAGTATCTGGGCGATCGGCACCACCCGCTCCGGTGAGAGCGTCGAAGCCGGCCTGTGCCGCCAGATCCTTGACGAACGCCCGGACTTCGCCGCCCGCATCGGCTGCCCCGGAGCCGCCGACCGCCCGAAAGCGCCCGCCGACTCCACCCGGCAGGGGAGGCAGACATGACCACCCCGCCCCCGAACCCCACCCCCGGCGTTCCGCCGCGCCCCGAGTACCGCCCCGGCAGCGCCGATCCACGCCTCAACCGCCCGGTCCGCGAGCGCTACCCGCAGATCCGCTCCACCAGCGGTTACGGCGACCCCCGGGTCCGCCACACCGGCCCCGGCCCCGGCGCGGGCACCGAGCAGGAACCGGAACGCTCCGCCAAACTCACCGCCCGCCTGGTACTCGCCCTGTCCGTGGTCATCGGCCAGCTCTGGGCACTGACCATCACCGTCAACGAGTGGATGAAGGGAGACACCGGCACCGCCTGGTGGGGAGCCGGCTTCCTGTGCCTGTCCTTCCTGGCGGTCCTCCTCCTCTGGCTCCTCGACCCCAAGGACCGGTGACCCCCATGGCGACAGCAACCCCGACAGGACCCGGTGGCGGGCCCGCCACCGACACGTACAAACCAGGTACGACGATCGCCGACTGGCGCCCCGAGGACGAGACCTTCTGGCGGTCCACCGGCCGCAAGGTCGCCAGAAGAAACCTGTGGATCTCGGTCCCCGCGCTGATGCTGGGCTTCGTCGTGTGGCAGGTCTGGTCGGTCACCGTCGTCAAGCTCGGAGACGTCGGCTTCGACTACTCCAAGTCGCAGCTCTTCTGGCTCACCGCCATCCCCGGTATCACCGGCGGCACCTTCCGCATCCTCTACACGTTCATCGGGCCGATCTTCGGCGAGCGGAAGTTCACCACGTTCTCCACGATCATCCTGATCGCCCCGATGCTCTGGCTCGGCTTCGCCCTCCAGGACACCAGCACCCCGTACTGGGAAATGGTGCTGATCGCCGCCGTCTGCGGCCTGGGCGGCGCCAACTTCGCCTCCTCGATGGCGAACATCGGCTTCTTCTTCCCCAAGCGGGAAAAGGGCAACGCCAACGGCATGAACGGTGGGCTCGGCAACCTCGGCGTCTCCGTCGTGCAGCTGGTCGCGCCGCTCGTCGTCACCGCCGCCGTCCTGTTCGCCCCGGCCGGCGGCCCGCTGAAGAGCAAGAAAACCGGCGAGGACATCTGGCTCCAGAACGGCGCCTTCCTCTGGGTGCCACTGCTGGTCGTCATGGCGCTGCTCGCCTGGTTCCTCATGAACGACCTCAAGGTCGCCGCCGCCCCGTTCAGCCAGCAGAAGGTCATCTTCAAACGGAAGCACAACTGGCTGATGACCTGGCTGTACGTCGGAACCTTCGGCTCCTTCATCGGCTTCGCCGCAGCCCTGCCCAACCTGATCAACACCACGTTCACACCGATCAACCCGGACTACTCGGCGACGACGTACGCCTGGATCGGACCCTTCATCGGGGCGCTCGCCCGCTGGGGCGGCGGCTGGCTCTCGGACAAGATGGGCGGCGCCCGCGTCACCATGCTGTCCTTCGTCGGCATGGGAGCCGCTCTGGTCGTCGTCATCACCGCTCTCCCGCACAGCGGCGACAGCGGCAACTTCTGGGTCTTCTACGCCGGCTTCCTGGTCGCCTTCCTGTTCTGCGGCCTGGGCAACGGCTCGACCTTCCGGCAGATCCCGGTGATCTTCCGCGACCAGCACCTGCAGAACGCGGAGGGCAAGGGCGAGCAGGCCCGGGTAACGGCGCTCAAGCAGTCCGAGATGGAAGCGGGCGCGGTCACCGGCTTCAGCTCCGGCATCGCCGCCTACGGCTTCTTCTTCATCCCCGCGATGTTCGCGAACTTCCCCGTGGTCAATTCCCTCTGGGTGTTCGTGGCCTTCTACGTCACGTGCCTGGCCGTCTGCTGGTGGTTCTACGCCCGCAAGGGCGCCGAGGCCCCCAGCTGACCGGGCCACGGACTCCACAGGGCCGGGGGCGTCACCGCCGTACCCTGGAGGAATGAACACCTCCGACCACGCCGCCCCCGGCCCCGCTCGCCCCGAACCGGCAGAGCGCCCCAAGTCCACACTGGTCTTCGACGACCCGCTGGACCAGCCGTCGTCGGACGACACGGACCGGGGCTGGGGCGACCGGCCCACGACGAGCGGCGGAACGACGGACCTCGCCCGTTTCCTCGACGAGAAGCCGCCGCACCACCTCTGATCCCGGCGTGGCGACCGTGGCGTTACGGGTTGCCGTGTCCCGACCCGCGCTGCGCGACCAGGGCGTCCCTGATCTCCTTCAGCAGCTCGATCTCGGTGGCGTCCATCACCTCTTCGGTCGCTTCCTTCGCCTTTTCCTTCGCAGCGCGCCTGGCCAGGTACTTCGCCATCGGCAACACCATCAGGAAATAGACGACGGCCGCGGTGATCAGGAAGCTCAGTGCCGCACTGAGGACCGACCCCCACATGATCTGGATACCGTCGATCGTGCCGTTCGCGGTCTTCGCGCAGGTCCCCTTCAGACAGGAGTGGTACCCCTCCAGGTCCTTGGTACCGAACGCTCCGACGAGCGGATTGATCACGCCCTTGACGATCGAGTTCACGATGTTGGTGAACGCGGCGCCGATGACGACCGCCACCGCGAGATCGATCACGTTGCCACGCATCAGGAAAGCCTTGAAGCCGTCCAGCAGGCTGGTCTTCTCGTTGCTCACAAGTGAGCCTCTTTTCGCATGTGCAGGGGGCGGAGCAAATTCCCCCGAAACCTACGGCAGCACAGGTCGCCGCTGTCCAATCCGTCAACCCGTACCGGTGACCCCACTGTTCGCCAGTGCAATTCGGCACACATCCGAGTACGACGCGAAGTGTCAGCACAGCGTCACCGCCAGACGTGACACCGCGCCCGCGCTTGCCAGTTGGACTGCAGTCGCCCGCGGAACGGACAGCACCACAAGGGCCCCGTTGTCCGAAGAGGCTTCCCTCACGATGGGCACATGGGCCACGCGCACCCCGGCAGCCACCACCCTTCCCATGGAACTCCTAGTGCCGTCAGGGGAGTTCGGGGCTGCGATGACATCCACCCGGTCTCCGCGCCGCAACAGCCCCACGGTGGCCGCGTCCGCGATCCGTACCGGTGCCGACACCACCTCGGCCCGCGGGGCGGCACGCGGGCGCTCCCGGCCACGTACGTCGACCGCTGCCGCGGCTTCCGTGTGCGTCTCCACGCGCTCCATGGCGCGGGGTGCCACAGCGGCCAACGCGGCCGCGGTCATCGCGAGTCCGACCGCCACCGCCCGGCGCTTGCGCCGCACCGCCCGCCGAAACCGGTGCCAGCTGCCGCCGCCACGTACCCGCAACGGCGGGAACTCCGGCACCCCGTAGGGCTCGGGCGCCGGCAGGGACTGGGGAAGCGGGGGCGGAGGGGGAATGGAAGAGGTCGGGGACACGGAGCATCACCACCAGATCGCAACAGGTGTTCGGATGGAACGCCTCTTACGATCCGCGTTCCGCCCCGATCCCGCTGAGGCCTGTGTACAGACCTCAGCCTGTGGACAACCCGCTCACCCTCGCGGGTGGACCCCGAGGCGCGCCACGCGCCCTCGCCCCCGCCCCGGCCACCACGGACCTTACGGAAGCGCGATGCCCGTCTTGATGCCGTCCAGAGCGTGTGCGCACAGGCAGTCCCGCGCAGCATTGGCCGGCAGCGCCGCCACCGCGTCGAACAGCACCGTCCGCAGCCTGTCCACGTTCGCGCCGAACACTTTCAGCACCTCCTCATGCGAGACGCCCTCACCGGTCTCGGCCCCCGCGTCCAGGTCCGTGACCAGCGTCATCGACGTATAACAGAGGCCCAGCTCGCGGGCGAGCACAGCCTCCGGGTGCCCGGTCATGCCGACCACCGACCACCCCATCGACGCATGCCACACCGACTCCGCACGGGTCGAGAAGCGCGGTCCCTCGACGACCACCAGCGTCCCGCCGTCCACCGCCTCCCAGTCCCGACCGCGTGCCGCGGCCAGCGCCACCTTGCGCCCCTCGGGGCAGTACGGGTCCGCGAAGGACATGTGCACCACCTCGGGCAGCCTGCCGCCGACCGGCGTCTCACCGTCGTAGAACGACTGCGCCCTGGCCTTCGTCCGGTCCACCAGCTGGTCCGGGACCAGCAGCGTGCCCGGCCCGAACTCCGTGCGCAGCCCGCCCACCGCACACGGGCCGAGCACCTGGCGCGCACCCACCGAGCGCAGCGCCCACAGGTTGGCCCGGTAGTTGATGCGATGCGGCGGCAGGTGGTGATCACGCCCGTGCCGGGGGAGGAACGCCACTTTCCGTCCCGCGATCTCACCCAGGAACAGCGAGTCACTGGGACTGCCGTAAGGGGTGTCGACCTGTACCTCGGTCACCTCCTCCAGGAAGGAGTAGAAGCCCGAGCCGCCAATAACGCCGATCTCTGCGTTCACCATGGCCGTCACCCTAACCGCGCCCCGAAACGCAGTGGTCCCCGCCGTCGGGGACGGCGGGGACCACTGGAAAGCACAAGGCACTCTTACGGCACTCAGGCGGCCGAAGACGACCCCGAGGAACCGCTGGACGAACTCGAACTCGACGAAGCCGAGGTTCCGGCCGAAGAGGTCGAGGACGCCGCTGCGGGCTTCGAGTCCGAGCCGCCCGAGGTGGAAGCGGCACCCGACTTCGCGGCCGAGGACGACGACGGCGTGCTGCTCGACGAGGAGCCACGGCTGTCGTTCCGGTAGAAGCCGGAGCCCTTGAAGACGATGCCGACCGCAGAGAAGACCTTCTTCAGGCGCCCCTGGCAGCTCGGGCACTCGGTCAGTGCGTCGTCGGTGAATTTCTGCACTGCCTCAAGGCCTTCGCCACATGCGGTGCACTGGTACTGGTAGGTCGGCACTTGATCCTCCTGGCACTCTCAGTCGTTGAGTGCTAACGACGGTCCATAGTGACGTATTCCGCGGAATCAGTCCACCGTGACGGGCACGCGGTGACTCACGCCACGTGCGGCCACCCGCCCCGACGACTGCGGCAGCAGCCGCGAGCGCAGCGTGACCAGCACGATCAGCGCGAGCACCGTACCGCCCAGCGGCACCAGGAATCCGGCGGACGAGCCGAACGCGTCCGTCAGCCGCCCGGCCACCGTCACGGCCATGGCCTGCCCGAACGCCACCGCACCGGTCAGCCAGGTGAAGGCCTCGGTGCGCGCGGTCGCCGGCACCAGCGTCTCGACCATCGTGTAGCCGGTGATCAGAGCGGGGGCGATGCACAGACCCACGAGCAGCCCGAGTCCCGCGAGCAGAGGCACGGAGTGCACCGCCCACAGGCCCGCGGCGAACAGTGTCAGACCGACGTAGCCGGTCATCAGCCGGCGGCGCGGTCCGATCTTCCAGGCGATGGTGCCGCAGGCGATGCCCGCCAGCATGTTGCCGCCGGCGAAGATTCCGTACAGCAGACCGTTGATGCCCGGGTTGCCGATCTCGGAGGCGAACGCGGTCATCGAGACCTGCATGCCGCCGAAGACGGCGCCGATGCCGAGGAACGCCACCGCAAGCACCCGGACACCTGGGATCGACAGTGCGGAGACGTGCTTCACGCGCGGGCCGCCGGACGTGCGGGACGGGACCGGCTGGGTACGCTTCTGCGCCGCGAAGAACAGGCCGCCGGCCAGGGTGAGCGTCGCCTCCGCGATCAGACCCGCCGCCGGATGCACGCCCGTGCACAGGGCCGTGGCCAGCACCGGGCCGACCACGAACGTGAACTCGTCGGTCACCGACTCGAAAGCGGCAGCCGTCGACATCAGCGGTGAACCGTCCAGCTTGGCCGCCCAGCGCGCCCGAACCATCGGACCCACCTGCGGCACCGACGCACCGGCCGGGACGGCCGCCACGAACAGTGCCCACAGCGGAGCGTCGGCGAGAGCCAGCGCGGTGAGCGCGGCGACCGCCACCGTGTGCACCAAGACGCCCGGCAGCAGTACTGCACGCTGGCCGAAGCGGTCGGCGAGCTTGCCGCTCTGCGGGGCGAACAGTGCCATGGAGACACCGGTGACAGCGGCGACGATGCCCGCGCTGCCGTACGAACCGGTGGTGTGCTGCACCAGCAGCACGATGCCGATGGTCAGCATCGCGAAGGGCTGCCTGGCCAGGAAGCCGGGGATCAGGAACGTCCAGACCCCGGGGGTGCGCAGCAGCTGCCCATATCCGGGACGCTTGGCGTCGCCCGGGCCGGAGCCCGTCGCGCCGGGGCCTTCGGTGGCGTCGGTCGTGACCGTGTGCGTCACGGCCCTTGCCTTTCTGCCGCCTGGTAGCGCTCCCCTTGCACCTGCGTCGTGGGCCTTACGTACGGGCGTACGTGGCACGCGCGCGTGCGGGAGCTGCCGAGAGCTGTCCTCTTGCGCAGGACCGGCGGTAGATACCAGGCATCTCCCCTGAACAGGGAAAACAGGCCGCCGTGCGGTCGCGCCAGCTCTGCGTCAGGCAGAGTTGGTCGATCAATTCACCTTCATGGTACAGGGAGAATCGTCCTGGCGGCTTTCCTTTACAGGGTTTTACGGGTCGCGGGCCGTGGAACCGGTTCCCCGCCCGTGCCTAGCCAGTCCGCCAGCTTGCCGCCCTGGCCGACCGCCCGCAGCCGTCGCTCGGCAGCGTCCCGCACGGGATCGGTGGCCACCACCAACAGTTCGTCACCCCGTCGCAGCACTGTCATCGGCATGGGAACGAAACTCTTGCCCTCGCGGACCACCAGGGTGACCGCGGCGCCAGGCGGCAGCCGCAACTCACCCACTTCCACCCCGTGCATCCGGGACTTCTCCGGGATGGCCACGGACAGCAGGTGTCCGCGCAACCGCTCCAGCGGTGCCGACTCGATGCCCAGGTCGGCGGCCGCCTCCGGAGCCTCCTTGAGGCGCAGCCGACGAGCCACCCACGGCAGGGTCGGGCCCTGCACCAGCGTGTAGACGACGACCAGCACGAAGACGATGTTGAAGATCTGGTCACTGCCCTCGACACCGGCCACCATCGGGATGGTGGCGAGCACGATGGGCACGGCCCCTCGCAGCCCGGCCCACGACAGCAGGACCTGTTCGCGCAGTGACGTACGGAAGGGCAGCAGACTGATCAGTACGGACGCGGGACGCGCCACCATGGTCAAGATCAGCCCGACCACCAGCGCCGGCCAGATGTCGTCGAGCAGCTCATGCGGAGTGACCAGCAGGCCGAGCAGCACGAACATGCCGATCTGAGCGATCCAGCCGAGCCCGTCCGCGAAACCGCGGGTGGCCGGCCAGTGCGGCAGCTTGGAATTGCCCATGATCATCGCAGCCAGGTACACCGCGAGGAAGCCACTGCCGTGCGCCAGTGCGCCGGCCGCGTACGCGGTCACGGCGATGGCCATCACGGCGATCGGGTAGAGGCCGGACGCGGGAAGGGCCACGCTGCGCAGACCCAGTGACCCCAGCCAGCCGACCGCGAGGCCTATGGCCGCGCCGATCGCCAGTTCGAGGGCTATCTCACCGACCAGGGCGTACCAGGAATCCACAGGTCCGGTCGTGGAGAACGCGACGACCAGGATCACCACCGGGGCGTCGTTGAATCCTGACTCGGCCTCCAGGGCGCCCGTCAGCCGGGAGGGCAGCGGCACCTTGCGCAGCACGGAGAAGACCGCCGCCGCGTCCGTCGAGGAGACCACCGCACCGATGATCAGCGACTGCCGCCAGTCGAGCCCCACCAGATAGTGCGCTCCGGCCGCAGTGATGCCCACGCTCACCGCGACACCGACTGTCGACATGACGACAGCCGCGGGCAAAGCGGGTTTGACTTCCTTCCACTTCGTGCCCAGACCGCCTTCGGCCAGGATCACGACCAGTGCGGCGTATCCGATCACCTGGGTCAGCTCGGCATTGTTGAACGCGACCTTGCCGATGCCGTCCTGGCCCAGCGCGATGCCGATGCCGAGGTAGATCAGCAGGCTGGGGAGCCCACTGCGCGAGGAGAGCCGGACCGCCGCGACGGCGACAAGAAGGACCACCGCGCAGATGAGCAGGAGTTCGTTGAGCTGGTGGACAGTCAGGGGCCGGTCCTTTCCTGAGGCCTGCGGGATCGTTCCTGCCGGCTGCGAGGTAGTTTCATTACCTTACCTAATCTTTGATGCCTTCTTAACGCCTTTCCTGCGGTGGTCCAGAACCGCGCCTCCGGGGTTCCGGAGACCGAGTCAGGAGCGGTACGGGCCTGCGCCTATGGTTGCTCCAGCACTCCAGGACCACCCTGCCCCTCGAAGGACAGCGATGCCCGCCACCACAACAGCCCCTTCCGGAGCCGCTTCCGGCGGCAAGAAACAGAAGGGGCGTCGCGCCCGCCTGCTCGTCATCGTGCTGGTGCTGGCGATTGTCGCGGGCGTCGGTTACGGCACGTACTGGAGCGTCAGCACCGTGCGAGCCTCGTTCCCGCAGACCAGCGGCGAGCTCACGCTCGACGGCCTGAGCGGGCCGGTCGACGTCAAGCGCGACGCCAACGGAATCCCGCAGATCTACGCCTCGTCGGACGCCGACCTCTTCCGCGCACAGGGCTTCGTACAGGCCCAGGACCGGTTCTGGGAGATGGACGTCCGCCGGCACATGACGTCCGGCCGCCTCTCCGAGATGTTCGGCGCGAGCCAGGTCGAGACCGACGCCTTCCTCCGCACCCTCGGCTGGCGCCAGGTCGCCCAGCAGGAGTACGACACCAAGCTGTCGCCCGAGACGAAGAAGTACCTCCAGGCGTACGCGGCGGGCGTGAACCAGTACCTCAAGGGGCGCGCCAACAAGGACATCTCGGTCGAGTACGCGGCCCTCGGCTTCACCACCGACTACACCCCCGAGGAGTGGACCCCGGTCGACTCCGTGGCCTGGCTCAAGGCGATGGCCTGGGACCTGCGCGGCAACATGCAGGACGAGATCGACCGCTCGCTGATGACGAGCCGTCTCGACGCCAAGCAGATCAGCGACCTGTACCCGGCGTACCCCTTCGACCGGCACAAGCCGATCGTCGAAGAGAACAAGGCCAAGCCGGCGACGGGCGCCTCGGGTACCGGTACGGGTACGGGTACGACGCCGGCCACGGGCACCGGTACCGGTACCGGTACCGGCAACTCCACAGGGACCGGAACGGGAACCGGCACCGGCACGGGAACCGGCACCGGGGCAAGCACCGGCGCCGGCGCCACCCAGGGCGTCAGTACCCAGCTGGCCCGTATCTCCGACGCCCTGGACAAGATCCCCGCCCTGCTGGGCCCCAACGGCAACGGCATCGGTTCCAACTCCTGGGTCGTCTCTGGCTCCAAGACCACCACCGGCAAGCCTCTCCTGGCCAACGACCCGCACCTCGCCCCGCAGATGCCGTCCCTCTGGTACCAGATGGGCCTGCACTGCCGCCAGGTCACCGCGCAGTGCCAGTACGACGTCGCCGGCTACACCTTCTCCGGCATGCCCGGTGTGGTCATCGGCCACAACCAGGACATCGCCTGGGGCATGACCAACCTCGGCGCCGACGTCACCGACCTCTACCTGGAGAAGGTCGGCGTCAACAACACGTACCTGTACGACGGCAAGGAGAAGCCGTTCAAGACCCGCGAGGAGACCATCAAGGTCGCCGGCGGCGAGTCGAAGAAGATCACCGTCCGCTCGACCGAGAACGGCCCGCTGGTCTCCGACCGCGACAGCAAACTGGAGTCGGTCGGTCAGAAGGCCCCCGTCGACAACGCGGCCCCCGACCGCGGCAACGGATACGCGGTCGCCCTCAAGTGGACCGCCCTGATCCCGGGCAAGTCCATGGACGCCGTCTTCGAGCTCAACAAGGCCAAGGACTTCAAGAGCTTCCGGGCCGCCGCCGCCCACTTCGAGGTGCCGTCGCAGAACCTCATCTACGCCGACACCGCGGGCAACATCGGCTACCAGGCCCCCGGCAGCATCCCGATCCGCAAGGGCGGCCGGGACGGCCGCCTGCCGGCCGCCGGCTGGGAGTCGAAGAACGGCTGGCAGGGCTTCATCCCGCAGAGCGAACTCCCGTACGAGTACAACCCCCGGCGCGGTTACATCGTCACCGCCAACCAGGCCGTGATCGACAGCAAGAAGTACCCCTACCTCCTCACCGAGGACTGGGGGTACGGCGCCCGCAGCCAGCGCATCAACGACCTGATCGAGTCCAAGACCAAGGACGGCGGCAAGATCAGCTCGGACGACATGCGGACCATGCAGATGGACAACAGCAGCGACATCGCCAAGCTGCTGACGCCCTACCTGCTGAAAATCGACATTTCCGACCCGTACATCCGCGAGGCGCAGAAGCTTCTCGAGGGCTGGGACTACACCCAGGAGTCCGACTCGGCCGCCGCCGCGTACTTCAACGGCGTCTGGCGCAACGTCCTGCGGCTCGCCTTCGGAAACAAGATGCCCAAGGAACTCCGGGTCAAGGGCTCCTGCCTGTACGTGCGTGCCGCCGACGGCTCCGGCCCGGTCGACGACCTCGCCAAGCCCACGCGCGAGTGCGGCGAGCGGGACGGCGACTCCGCCCAGCCCGACGGCGGCGACCGCTGGTTCGAGGTCGTGCGCAAGCTGGTGCAGGACGAGAAGAGCGAGTGGTGGTCCTCGCCCGCCTCCCGTACGGACAAGGCCACCACGACCCGTGACCAGCTGTTCGCCCGGGCCATGGAGGACGCCCGCTGGGAGCTCACCGCCAAGCTCGGCAAGAACATCAAGACGTGGAACTGGGGCCGCCTGCACCAGCTCACGCTGAAGAACCAGACCCTCGGCATCAAGGGCCCCGGCTTCGTCCAGCACCTGCTCAACCGCGGCCCCTGGAACCTGGGCGGCGGTGAGGCCACTGTCAACGCCACCGGCTGGAACGCGGCCGGCGGCTACGAGGTCGTATGGGTCCCGTCGATGCGCATGGTCGTCAACCTGGACAACCTCGACAAGTCCCGCTGGATCAACCTGACGGGTGCCTCCGGACACGCGTACAGCGCGAACTACAGCGACCAGACGGACAAGTGGGCCAAGGGCGAGCTGCTCGACTGGGCGTTCACCAAGCAGGCCGTCGACAAGAGCGCCACCGAAACCCTGGTCCTCAAGCCGGGACAGGGCGGCGACACACCCTCCCCGTAGGAATCGGCCGAATTGGCGGGCACCCGTAGAGCTCAGTCGAACCTGCGGACGCCGGCCGGCGTCACCACCGCGTGCACGGGGTGGTCGTGGGGTTCCACCGGAACCTCCGCGACCACCTCGTTCGCGTACAGCAGCACCACCAGCCGGGCAGCCCCCACCGCGGCCACGCGCGCACGCGTACGCGCGTGCGGCGGGTCCTGCACCTGTGACCGGTCGTCCCCCGGGGTTTCCCGCGCTTGACGGCGCGCGCGCTCCAGCCGCGCCAGCACCCGGTCGTAGGACCCGCCGCCACGCCCCAGCCGCATCCCCCGCCCATCCACCGCGAGGCCCGGCAGCAGCACCGCGTCCGCCTCCCGTACGGCATCCACACCCAGACGCGGCCCGGTCGGCTCCAGCAGGCCGCGCCCGGCCGGCTCCAGCGCCTGCAGGCCCTCGTACGCCGCCCAGTCCAGGTCGTTGTCGGCCAGCAGCACCGGCAGCAGCACGCGCACCCCGCGCGCACGGAGCGAGTCGAGCAGTACGCGCGTGCCGGGCTCGCGGCCGATGGAGACGTACGCGGCGACGGTGCCCGCGTCCGCGAGCTCGGGCAGTTCCAGGGCCCGTCCGGCGAGAACCGCAGCCGCCTCCTGTGCGTCCTCATCGGTCAAGAGACGCCTTCGGCCGAGAAGTGCACGCCGCAGCGCGGCCTTTGCCGCCGCACCTGTCGCCATGTCCGCTTCGCCCACGATCACTCACCTACGCATTCCGCTCATAAGCCAACAAAAGGCTTGAACCCGATCTAGCGTGCCGAGACAGCCGATATCGTTCCGTCATGACTCAGGTACATCCCAGGATCAGTAAGGCTGTCATCCCGGCGGCGGGACTCGGCACCCGCTTCCTTCCGGCGACCAAGGCGACACCCAAGGAGATGCTCCCGGTTGTCGACAAGCCGGCCATCCAGTACGTGGTCGAGGAGGCGGCGGCGGCCGGACTGTCCGACGTACTGATGGTCACCGGCCGCAACAAGCGTCCCCTCGAGGACCACTTCGACCGCAACTACGAGCTGGAATCCGCCCTCACCAAGAAGGGCGACGCGGGACGTCTCGCCAAGGTTCAGGAATCCAGTGACCTCGCGACCATGCACTACGTCCGTCAGGGCGACCCCAGGGGACTGGGCCACGCCGTCCTGTGCGCCGCCCCGCACGTCGGCGAGGAGCCCTTCGCGGTTCTGCTCGGCGACGACCTGATCGACCCGCGCGACCCGCTCCTCGCCCGCATGGTCGAGGTCCAGGAGCAGCACGGCGGCAGCGTGATCGCCCTCATGGAGGTCGATCCGGCGCAGATCCACCTGTACGGCTGCGCGGCCGTCGAGCACACGACGGACGGCGACGTCGTCAGGGTCACCGGTCTCGTCGAGAAGCCCGAGCCCGGCGAGGCACCCAGCAACCTGGCGATCATCGGCCGTTACGTCCTCGACCCGGCCGTCTTCGCCATACTGCGGGAGACCGAGCCGGGCCGTGGCGGGGAGATCCAGCTCACCGACGCGCTCCAGAAGCTGGCGGTCGACGAGAAGCTGGGCGGTCCCGTCCACGGCGTGGTCTTCAAGGGCCGGCGCTATGACACTGGGGACCGCGGCGACTATCTTCGGGCGATTGTCAGACTTGCATGCGAACGTGATGACCTGGGCCCGGACTTCAAGGCCTGGCTGCGCAGTTACGTCACCGAGGAGATGTAGCAAGTGAGCACCACCGAAGCACCGTCCGCCGGCGCCCACCACAGCGACGGCGGCCCCGGCCACCTCTGGTCGGTGGACGAGCACCTGGACGACGTCCTCGGCGCGATCCGCCCGTTGGAGCCGATCGAGCTCCAACTCCCCGACGCGCAGGGCTGTGTACTGGTCGAGGACGTCGTCGTGCCGCTCGCCCTCCCGCCCTTCGACAACAGTTCGATGGACGGATACGCGGTGCGAGTGGCCGACGTCGCCGACGCGAGTACGGAGTTCCCCTCCGTGCTCACCGTCATCGGCGACGTGGCGGCGGGCTTCGGTGGTGGTTCCGGCGACCTCGACGACGCGGACGAGGCCACGGGCCGGGAGCGGCTCAGGGTCGGTCCCGGTGAGGCCGCGCGCATCATGACCGGCGCGCCGCTGCCCCCGGGCGCCGAGGCCGTCGTGCCCGTGGAGTGGACCGACGGCGGCAGTGGTGGCGGCCCCGCCACCACCTTCCGGTCCGCCGGAACCAATCCGCAGGACGCCACCGGCGAGGTCCGTGTGCACCGGCCCGCCGAGGCCCGCGCGCACGTCCGCGCGGCGGGCAGCGACGTGAAGGCCGGCGACACGGCACTCGAAGCGGGCACGGTGCTCGGCCCGCCCCAGATCGGCCTGCTCGCCGCGATCGGCCGGGCCACCGTGCTGGTCCGTCCGCGCCCGCGGGTGGTCGTCATGTCCACCGGCTCGGAACTGGTCCAGCCCGGTGAGAAGCTGGCCGCCGGCCAGATCTACGACTCCAACAGCTTCACCCTTACCGCCGCCGCCCGCGCCGCCGGGGCCATCGCCTACCGGGTCGGCGCCGTCACCGACGACGCCGACGAACTGCGCGCCACCATCGAGGACCAGCTGGTGCGCGCCGACCTCCTCGTCACCACCGGAGGAGTCAGCGTCGGCGCGTACGACGTCGTCAAGGAGGCGCTCTCCTCCGTCGGCGACGAGGACGAAGCGGGCAGCGGTGTCGACTTCCGCAAGCTGGCCATGCAACCGGGCAAGCCGCAGGGCTTCGGCTCGATCGGCCCCGACCACACCCCGATCCTCGCCCTGCCCGGCAACCCGGTGTCGTCCTACGTCTCCTTCGAGCTGTTCGTACGCCCGGTGATCCGTGCCCTGAGGGGACTGCCGGACGTTCACCGCCCGACCGCCAGGGCCACTCTCACGGCCGACGGGCCGCTGACGTCGCCCGCCGGAAAGCGCCAGTTCCTGCGCGGGGTGTACGACGTCGCCACGGGTACGGTCACCCCCGTGGGCGGCTCCGGCTCGCACCTGATCGCCGCCCTCGCCCACGCGGATTGCCTGCTCGTCGTCCCCGAGGACACGCGGAGCGTCGACCCGGGAGCGGAAGTCGAGGTGGTCCTGCTCGCCCAGTGAGCGTCCGGTGGCGGTACGGTGTCTGCCGCTGCGCCGTGGCAACGACTGCCCAGGCAACGACCGGCGCCGGAACGCGAGGCGGAGTTAATGAGTACGCACAGCAGGCTGACGCACATCGACGAGGCGGGCGCGGCCCGGATGGTCGACGTCTCCGAGAAGAACGTCACCACCCGTACGGCACGTGCGAGCGGACGCGTCCTCGTGTCGCCGCGCGTCGTCGAACTGCTGCGGGGCGAGGGCGTCCCCAAGGGTGACGCCCTGGCCACCGCACGCATCGCGGGCATCATGGGCGCCAAGCGCACGCCGGACCTGATCCCGCTGTGCCACCCGCTCGCGGTCTCCGGCGTCACGCTGGACCTGTCGGTCGCCGACGACGCGGTGGAGATCACCGCCACCGTGAGGACCACGGACCGCACCGGTGTCGAGATGGAGGCGATGACGGCCGTCACGGTCGCGGCGCTCACCGTTGTCGACATGGTGAAGGCCGTCGACAAGGGCGCGGTCATCACCGACGTGCGCGTCGAGGAGAAGACCGGCGGCAAGTCGGGCGACTGGACGCGCTCATGACCTCCTCGCCCCAGGCCGGCGCTCACCCGGCGAGCGCGCTCGCACCCGACGCGTCCGCCGACGCCGACGCACGCACCTCCGAGGCGCACGCACCTCCCGCCCCGGTGCCGGGGCCGGTCTCCGAACCCGGTTACCAGTCGCAGGTGCCGGGTGCGCCGGCCCACGCGGGGCCCGATGTGCGGCCGTACCGGGCGCTGGTGGTCACCGCCTCCAACCGGGCTTCCGCCGGTGTCTACGCCGACAAGGGCGGCCCGCTCGTCGCCGAGGGCCTGACCCGGATGGGTTTCACGGTCGACGGGCCGCGCGTCGTTCCCGACGGCGATCCCGTGGAAGCGGCGCTGCGGGACGGGATCGCGGCGGCGTACGACGCCATCGTCACCACCGGTGGCACCGGTATCTCGCCCACCGACCGCACCCCCGATGCCACCCGCAACGTCCTGGACCACGAGATCCCGGGCATTCCGGAGGCCATCCGCGCCGAGGGCCGCCCGCACGTGCCCACCGCCTCCCTCTCCCGAGGGCTGGCAGGTGTGGCGGGCGGCGGTACGACGGTGATCGTCAACCTTCCGGGTTCGACCGGCGGTGTCCGCGACGGGCTCGCCGTGCTCGACCGGATCCTGCTGCACGCCGTCGACCAGCTCCGCGGCGGTGACCACCCGCGGCCGGCCGACCTCCCGCGGCCTGCCGACCCCTCGCGTCCCGCAAGCCCCACGGGCCCCGATGATCCGGACGGTCCCCCCGGGAGCCTCAGCTGAACGGCTCGGCCTGGCCCGTGGTGCTGGTGGACGGCGACATCACCCTCCGCCCGATAAAACTGCGTGACCAGCGGGCCTGGCGCGAGGTCAACCGGCGCAACCGCGACTGGCTCCGCCCCTGGGAGGCGACCATCCCGCCGCCCGCGCCGCTGGGTCCTGTCGCGCACCGGCCGACGTACCGCCAAATGGTCCGTCACCTGCGGGCGGAAGCGAACGCCGGCCGGATGCTGCCGTTCGTCATCGAGTACCAAGGTCGACTTGTCGGCCAGCTGACCGTCGCCGGCATCACCTGGGGGTCGATGTGCTCCGGTCACGTCGGCTACTGGGTCGACCGGGACGTGGCCGGGCGGGGCGTGATGCCGACGTCCGTCGCCCTGGCCGTCGATCACTGTTTCCGCAACGTCGGACTGCACCGCGTAGAGGTGTGCATTCGCCCGGAGAACGGCCCCAGCCGCCGCGTCGTGGAAAAACTCGGTTTCCGGGAGGAAGGGATGCGGCCGCGGTACCTGCACATCGACGGCGCCTGGCGCGATCACCTGGTCTTCGCGCTGACCTCGGAAGAGGTGCCCGAGGGCGTCCTCGGCCGGTGGCGGAGACGTTCCACGTCCCAGAAATGAAGTAAGTGTTCGAATTCGATCGTGGCTGCAATGCCGGACGTCAAAAAAGTTCGGAATATCAGACAGATACGTCCGACACACCGGCCCAATTGGCGGATGGCCCCCTCCGTACACCTCTACGGTGTGAGGTGTGAGCAGCAGCGGCCTGATCTACGCAGTCATTGTCGGGGCCTGGGCCGCCTACTTGGTGCCGATGTGGCTCCGCAGGCAGGACGAACTCAACGAGGCCCGCCCGACGGAACGCTTCAGCACCGCCATCCGACTGCTGTCCGGACGGGCGGCCATGGAGCGCCGGTACGCCAAGGAGCTCCAGCAGCGCGACTCCGCGAGTGCGGACGGCCCGGGCGGTACGGAAGGCACGGAGCCCAGCGATCCCGACATCACGAGCAGTGCGGACCCGGCGGCCGACTCGGCCGACGTCCGCGACTTCGCGGCGCCCCGGTCCAGGGGTGGACGCCTCGCCGCCGGGGAGCAGCCTCGTCCTCAGGTGAAGGCTCAGGTCCGGGACCCGCAGGCACGCGAGCAGGCGGGACGCGAACAGGGCGTACGGGAACCGTCGCGCGAGCAGGTGCGCGACCAGCCCCGCGAGGCCGCGCGCGACCAGCAGGCCGTACGCGATCAGCAGTCCGCACGTGAGCAGCACGCCGGGCGCGACCCGCAGCCCGGCCGCGAGGCTGGGCGTGACCAGCAGGCGTCGCGCGATCAGTCCCGCCGCTCCCGTTCCGCCGCTCCCGCGGCCCCGTCCCCGGCGTCCGCCGAGCGGGCCCGCCGTACGAAGGTGCTCGCCCGCCGGCGCCGTACCACCGTGCTGCTCTTCGCCGCGTTCACGCTGGGTGCGGTCGTCGCCGCGGTCGGCGGGCTCCGGTACCTGTGGGCGCCCGGCATCCCGGCCGTCCTGCTCAGTGCGTACATCGTGCATCTGCGCGGGCAGGAGAAGCGCCGGTTCGCCTTCACCATGGACCGCCGCCGCGCCGAACTCGCCGCCCAGCGGCTGCGCGAGCAGCGCACTCAGCAGGTCCGCCGCCCTGCTTCGCAGCAGCATTCGGCCGCCCCCGGGCAGCAGCACCACCGCGCCGAGTCCGACGAGCGCCCCGAACCGGAGCCCGCGCCCGCGCTCTCCCCGCAGGAGGCCGGCCGCCGCGCCCTGGTCGAGCAGACCGACCACGCGGAGTGGGTCGACCAGCAGCGCGAGCGTGAACGCGGCGCCGCCCGCGGGGAGAGCTGGGAGCCGGTTCCCGTCCCGCTCCCCACGTACGTCACCGCCCCGGTCGCCCCGCGCGCCACCGGTGACCTCGACCTCGGCGCCCCCGGAACCTGGAGCTCCGCCCGGTCCAGCACCGCCGACCCCGCGACCCCTGCCGCGGACCCGGCGGCCCCTTCGGACTCGTCCGCCTCCGGTTCCTCCTCGCCCCAGCGGCGTCCGCAGACAGGCCGCCGCTCGCGCGACCGCGGCCGCACCCCGCTCTTCGACCAGTACGACGACGAAGAACGGCCCCGAGCAGCCAATGAGTGAATCCGCCGCAGGTGGGGGCCTCGGAACGGATTTCCAAGCACCCCCGGAGAGGTGCTAGAGTTTCACTCGTTGCAAGGGCCTGTGGCGCAGTCTGGTAGCGCACCTCGTTCGCATCGAGGGGGTCTGGGGTTCAAATCCCCACAGGTCCACAACAACACAGAAGATCCCGTCCGATCGAAAGATCGGGCGGGATCTTCTGCATGTGTGACAGGAGTTGAGAGGAAGGAGGGGCCGGCCGGGAGGCCGGCCCCTCCTTTTGCGCATCCATGTGCGGGTGGTGTGAGGTGCGTTACGTCAGGGGCTTGGTGAAGCAACGGCTCTCGTCGGTGTGGCGGTAGAGGCCGAAACGTTCCGCCTGCGGCACCGGGGTGTAGCCCGCCGAGGAGTAGAGGGATATGGCCTCGGGCTGTTCGGTACCGGTCTCCAGAACCATGCGCAGCCGGCCCGCGGCACGCGCGTCGGCTTCCAGCAGGCCGAGGAGGCGACGGGCCAGGCCCAGGCCACGCGCGGTGGGGGCGACGTACATCCGCTTGAGTTCGGCGTCGCCGTCGGCGTAGTTCTCCTCGCCCGCCCGCTGGGCGCGCCAGCCGCCGGTCGCGACGGGAAAGCCCTCGTCGTCGTACGCGATCAGATAGAGCCCGTGGGGCGGGGCGAACATGGCCGGGTCGAGCGGGGTGAGGTCCTGCTCGCCGTAGCGCTCGGTGTATTCGAGCTGGACCTGGTCGTTGAGTTTGACTGCGTCGGGGTGGTCGTAGGCGACAGAGCGGATTTCCATGGGAGGAGCGTACGGAGGGCCGAGCGTGCGCAGGTCGGTAGGGTTTTCGGATGCTGACTGTGACCACTGTGAATGTGAATGGACTGCGCGCCGCCGCCAAGAAGGGCTTCGTGCCGTGGCTGGCGGAGACCAAGGCGGACGTCGTGTGCCTCCAGGAGGTACGGGCCGAGACCGAGCAGTTGCCCGAGGAAGTGCGGGCGCCCGAGGGGTGGCACGTGGTGCTCGCTCCCGCAGCCGCCAAGGGGCGGGCCGGGGTGGCGCTGTACACGCGCGAGGAGCCGGAGCGGGTGCAGATCGGCTTCGGGAGCGCCGAGTTCGATGCGAGCGGGCGGTATGTGGAAGTGGATCTGGAAGGGGTGACCGTCGCCAGTCTGTACCTGCCTTCCGGGGAGGTCGGGACCGAGCGGCAGGATGAGAAGTACCGCTTCATGGACGAGTTCCTGATGTACCTGGTGGGACTGAAGGCCCGGGCGGCTGAGGCCGGCCGCGAGGTGGTGGTGTGCGGCGACTGGAACATCGCGCACCAGGAAGCCGACCTGAAGAACTGGAAGGGGAACCGGAAGGCCTCGGGGTTCCTGCCGGAGGAACGTGAGTGGCTGACCCGGGTCTTCGAGGAGGCGGGGTACGTCGACGTCGTACGCAAGCTGCACCCGGGGGTGGAGGGGCCGTACTCGTGGTGGTCGTACCGGGGGCGGGCCTTCGATAACGACACCGGCTGGCGGATCGACTACCAGATCGCGACCCTCGGCCTGGCGGTGCGTGCCCTTGAGGGACGGGTGGAGCGCGCGGCCAGCCACGGGGAGAGGTGGAGCGACCATGCGCCGGTGACCGTCGTCTACGGCTAGCAGGGGGCATGCGGGCTGCGGGCGGTACGGGCGGTACGGGTGAGTCGCCTCCCTGTGCGTTGTGCCCTGTCTGCCCTGTGCCCTGGCTGGCTGTCGGGTGTGTGGCCTGTGGTCCGCACGGCGGGCGGGGGCGTGGTGGGTCAGCCCTTGCTCAGGTGCCGGTCCAGGGCCATCGAGAGTTCGGCCTCCACCACGCTCTTGGCGAAGGGGCGCAGCCGCTGCGGGTCGGCGTCGTGCGCGGCGACCAAGTCGATAAAGATACGGGCGAGTGCGTCGGCGTGCTCACGGACGGCGAGGCCGGCCGCCATCACCTCCGAGAGGGGGATGCCCTCGCGGACCAGCGCCGCCGATACGTCGAGCAGGCGACGGCTGACGTGTACGACCTCGTCGCCGTCGATGGCGAGATAGCCGAGCGCCATGGCGGACGCGAGGTTCTCGGGGGTGACCTCGCCCTCGAAGTAGTCGGCGAGCTGTTCGGGAGTCAGGCGGACCGGGGTTTCCTCGGTGACCTCGCCCAGGGTGAGGAGTTCGCCCACGTCGCGGCCGCTGTCGAAGGTGGAGGCGAGGTCGGCGATACCGGTGAGGGTGTGACCGCGTTCCAGGAGGGCGGTGATGGTGCGCAGGCGGGCCAGGTGGTGGTCGTTGTACCAGGCGATGCGGCCTTCGCGCCGCGGCGGCGGGATGAGCTTGCGCTCGCGGTAGAAGCGCAGGGTGCGCACTGGGATGCCGGCGGCCTCGGCCAGTTCCTCCATGCGGTACTCGCGGAGGGCTTGGGTCTCTTCGGGGGCCGCAGGGCCGGTGGAGTCAGCGCCGTCGGTGGGGTCGGTGGATCCCGCGCCGGGCGCAGGTGCGCCGTGCGTCGCGGCCGTCGGACGCGGCGCGTGTGCGTCCGCTTCTGCTTCCGGTTCGACGGGCCTCGGTGTGTCGACTTTTCTCGCGCCGGGTGCGACGGCTTTCGCGTCCTGCCGGGTGTGCCCCCGTCGGCCGTCGCCGTTCGCGCGCTGGCCGCCCGGCTCTCTGGACCTCTCTGCCTCTGCCACGCCGGAAGCCTATGCCGTACCCCCGGTAACTTGTCGTGTCCTACCCCTACCGATCAGTACGCCACTGCCTTACGCTCCGAACCGTGCCAGTGATTGCTGGCAGCGTCATAGGTTGAGCAAGTGAGTGCGGGAGGCGTCGGGCATGGCCGAATTCGAGCACGAGCATGTACGAGTGGCGGTGATCGGGTCCGGATTCGGGGGCCTGGGGGCCGCCGTCCGGCTGCGCCGCGAAGGGATCACCGACTTCGTCGTCCTGGAGCGGGCCGACTCGGTCGGCGGAACCTGGCGGGACAACAGTTACCCGGGATGCGCCTGTGACGTGCCCTCCCACCTCTACTCGTTCTCCTTCGCGCCCAATCCCGAGTGGCCGCGCACCTTTTCCGGCCAGGAGCACATCAGGGCGTACCTGGAGAGGGTCACCGACACCTTCGGGCTGCGTCCGCACATCCGCCTCGGCCACGAGGTGACGATGATGACCTGGGACGCCGAACAGCTGTGGTGGAAGATCGAGACGGCGAACGGCAGGACCCTCGTCGCCGATGTCGTGGTCTCGGCCACCGGGCCGCTGTCGGACCCGAAGATGCCCGACATCCCGGGCCTCGGCTCCTTCCCCGGCAAGGTCTTCCACTCCGCCCGCTGGGACCACGACTACGACCTCAGGGGCAAGCGGGTCGCGATGATCGGAACCGGCGCGTCCGCGATCCAGATCGTGCCGGCGGTCCAGCCCGAGGTGAGCGAACTGACGCTGTTCCAGCGCACGCCGCCGTGGGTGATGCCGCGCATGGACCGCGGGATCAGCGGGGCCGAACGGTGGCTGCACCGCACCGTGCCGCTCACCGGCACCGCCAGGAGGCGGCTGCTGTGGGGCATCCGTGAACTGCAGGTGTCCGCGTTCACCAAGCGCCCCGGCGAACTCGGGTTCGTCGAGAACATCGCCAAGGCGAACATGGCCAAGGCCATCAAGGACCCCGATCTGCGCGCCAGGCTGACGCCCTCGTACCGCATCGGCTGCAAGCGCATCCTGCTGTCCAGTACGTACTATCCGGCGCTCGCCAAGGACAACGTCAACGTCGTCGCCTCCGGGCTGAGCGAGGTGCGCGGGTCGACGCTTCTCGCCGCCGACGGTACGGAGGCCGAGGTCGACGCGATCATCTTCGGCACCGGTTTCCACGTCACCGACATGCCGATCGCCGACCGGGTGGTGGGCGCCGAGGGGATCACCCTCGCCGAGGCGTGGAAGGGCGGCATGGAGTCGCTGCGCGGCGCCAGCGCCGTCGGCTTCCCGAACTGGATGACGATCATCGGCCCGAACACCGGCCTCGGCAATTCGTCGATGATCCTGATGATCGAGGCGCAGCTGAACTACCTGGCCGACTACATGCGTCAGCTGAACGTGCTGGGCGGACGGGTGGCGCTGACCGCCCGGCCTTCGGCGGTCGGCGCGTGGAACCGGCGGGTGCAGGAGCGGATGAAGCGCACCGTGTGGAACACCGGCGGCTGCGACAGCTGGTATCTGGACGCCAACGGCCGCAATACGACTGTATGGCCGGGAACAACCTCGGAGTTCCGGCGGGCGACCCGCGAGGTCAACCTCGCGGAGTACGAGGTGGTGCGGGCGGCGGCGCCTGCGGCGGAGACCGCCGATGTCGAGGAGGCCGTCGCATGAGCGGGCGGGGGAGGACGCGTGAGAACGGCCGGCGGCGTGATCTCGGACTGGACGTGCGGGAACTGACCGTCACTTCCGCCGACGGCGCACGGCTGCACGTCGAGATGTACGGGCCGGAGAGTGCGCCGGCGGTGGTGCTGGTCCACGGGTGGACGTGCTCCATCCGCTTCTGGGACGCACAGGTGCGGGAGCTGGCCCGGGAGTTCCGCGTCATCGCGTACGACCAGCGCGGGCACGGACGGACGCCCGCGTCGGTCACCTGCTCGACCGACGCGCTCGCCGACGACCTCGAAGCGGTGCTCGCCGCCACACTCGCGCCCGGCGAGAAGGCAGTGCTGGCGGGACACTCCATGGGCGGTATGACGATCATGGCGGCGGCGGGCAGGCCGGGCGTCGTGGAGCATGCGGCGGCGGTACTGCTGTGCAGCACGGGCAGTTCGCGGCTGGTCGGTGAGGCGCTGGTGCTGCCGATGCGCGCGGGGGACTTGCGGACCCGGCTCACCAGGGCCGTGTTCGGTGCGCGGGCGCCGCTCGGACCGGTGACGCCCCTCTCCAGGGCCGTACTGAAGTACGCCACGATGGGGCGCGGGGCGTCGCCGGCGCGGGTCGCGGAGTGCGCGCGGATCGTACACGCGTGCCCGCCGGGGGTGCGGGTGGCCTGGTCGCACGTCCTGGCGGAACTCGAACTCTCGGCAGGTGTGCGTGAGCTGCGGGTGCCGGTTGCGGTGGTGGCGGGTGCCGATGACCGGTTGACGCCGCCGTCGCAGGCGCGGGAGATCGAAGCCGCGCTGCCGCAGTCACTGGGGCTGACGGTGCTCACCGGGGTCGGTCACATGACACCGGTGGAGGCGCCGGAGCTGGTGACCGGCAGGATCCGTGAGCTGATGAGTCGATATGTCGCTATTGGCGAGGTTGCTGCTGACGGCGTCGTTGTTGACGGGGTTGGTGTCAGCGGCGTCGCTGCTGGCGATGCCGCTACTGATGAGGATGTACGGGAGGGAGTCGCGTGAGCTACAGCCTTGAGGGACAGGTCGCCGTCGTCACGGGGGCAGCGCGGGGAGTCGGTGAGCTGCTGGCGCGGAAGCTGTCCGCGCGCGGGGCGAACGTCGCCCTGGTCGGGTTGGAGCCCGAACAGCTGAAGGACGTCACGGGCCGGCTGCACACCGAGTGCGACTGGTGGTACGCCGACGTCACCGACCACGAGGCGATGGCGCGGGTCGCCGATGAGGTCAAGGAGCGGTTCGGAAAAGTCGACATCGTGGTCGCCAACGCGGGTGTCGCGTCCGGCGGTCCCTTCGTCGACTCCGACCCGGAAGCCTGGCGGCGGGTCATCGAAGTGAATCTGGTGGGGGGCGCGGTGACCGCCCGGGCGTTCCTGCCCGTACTGATGGAGAGCCGCGGCTACTTCCTGCAGATCGCGTCACTGGCCGCGATCACCCCGGCGCCGATGATGAGCGCGTACTGCGCCTCGAAGTCGGGGGTGGAGGCGTTCGCGCACTGTCTGCGTGCGGAGGTCGGTTACAAGGGAGTCCGGGTCGGCGTCGGTTACCTGTCCTGGACGGACACGGACATGGTGCGTGGCGCGGACGAGAACGACGTGATGCGGGAGCTGCGGCAGCGGCTGCCGTGGCCCGCCAACCGCACGTACCCCCTGGGGCCGGCCGTGGACCGCATCGTCGCCGGCATCGAGCGGCGGTCCTCGCACGTGTACGCGCAGTGGTGGCTGCGCGGGATGCAGTCCGTGCGCGGGTACCTGCCGGGCATCATCGGGACCGTGGGCCAGCGCGAGATGAAACGGTTCGCCCCCCGGCTGGGCGGCGTGAGCAAGGGGCTGGTCGGCGCCGGGGGAGCGGCCGACGAGTCGACACGCCAGCACTCGGCCGGCCTGGGATAGGGGCCGGCAGACAGGGGCGGGTGGCGGCCGGGTACGGCGGCCACCCACCCCGCGCCGGATCTACCGCGGCGGTAGTTTCGGGCGGCGTTTGTCCGGGACCGAGGAGTAGTCGGGCGGGGTGGCCGCAGGGGAGGCGGCCAGGAGGTCGAGGGCGACCTGGACCGCGTCGTCGAGCTGCGCGTAGCGGCCCTCCGCCCAGTCCAGCGGAGTGCGCAGCGAGGGCACGTCGGGGGTGACGCCGTGGTTCTCGACCGACCAGCCGTACTCGTCGAACCAGGCCGCGTTCATCGGCACGGTGATCACCGTGCCGTCGCCCAGGGGGTGGCGGCCGGTCATGCCGACGACTCCGCCCCAGGTGCGCTGGCCGACGACCGGGCCCAGCGCGAGCAGGCGGAAAGCGGCGGCGATCATGTCGCCGTCGGAGGACGTGGCCTCGTCGGCGAGGGCGACCACCGGGCCGCGCGGGGCGTTCGAGGCGTACGAGATCGGCTGGGCGTCGCGGGTCAGGTCCCAGCCGAGGATGCGGCGGGTGAGCTTCTCGATGACCAGTTCGCTGATGTTGCCGCCGGCGTTGCCGCGGACATCGACGATCAGGGCGGGGCGGGAGACCTCCAGGCGCAGGTCCCTGTTGAACTGGGCCCAGCCCGAGCCGCCCATGTCGGGGATGTGCAGATAGCCGCACTTGCCGCCGCTCAGGGCCCGTACGACCTCACGGCGTTTGGCCACCCAGTCCTGGTAGCGCAGGGGGCGTTCGTCGACGAGGGGTACGACGGCGACCCGGCGCGGCCGGGCCTCGCTGCCTTCGGGGACCTCGGGGAGGAAGGTCAGTTCGACCGTCGTACCGCCGGCCGCCGACAGCAGCGGGAAGGGGCCGGCGACCGGGTCCACCGGGCGGCCGTCGACATGCGTGAGGACCGCGCCGACCCGGATGCCGGTGCCCGCGAGGGGGGAGCGTGCCTTGGAGTCGGAGGAGTCGCCCGGGAGGATCCGGGAGAGCGTCCAGTTGCCGTCCTTGACGTAGAAGTTGGCGCCGAGGAGACCCATGGCGCGCTGGTAGTGCGGCGGCCCCTCGTTGCGGCGTGCGGGAGCCACGTATGCGTGCGACGTGCCCAGCTCGCCCAGCACCTCGCGCAGGAGGTCGGCGAACTCGTCGGGGGAGGCGACACGTTCGACCAGGGGACGGTACTGGGCGAGGACCGCGTCCCAGTCGATGCCGCCCAGCTGCGGTTCCCAGAAGTACGCCCGGACGATCCGGCCGGCCTCCTCGTAGGACTGCCGCCACTCCGCGCCCGGGTCCACGTCGTGCAGGATGCGCCGCATGTCGAGGTGGACGGTGGTGTCGTTGTCGGCGCGCTCGGTGGCCGGGACGGCACGCAGGTCGCCGTCCTCGACGATCACCAGCCGCGTGCCGTCGCCGCTGATCGCGAACCACTCCAGGTCGTCGGCCAGTTCCGTCCTGCGGGCCTTGACGAGGTCGAAGTGTTCGAGGGTGGGACGCCCGGAGGTGTCGGCGGGGTTCGCGAACGTCTCGCCCAGCGCGCCCGAGATCGGCCAGCGCAGCCACACCAGTCCGCCGCTGCTCACCGCCGACAGCGAGGAGTACTTGGAGGCGGCGACCGGGAAGGGGGTCACCCGGGCGGGCAGCCCTTCGACCTCGACCGTCACCGTGCCGTCGCCCTCCGCCGCCTCCACCGGGTCCAGGCCGCCCGCCGCGGGCCGCCCGTCGGGGGAGAGCGCGAAGGGGGAGGGGGTCGCCGAGGAGAGAGGGACGAGGTAAGGGCGGCAGCCCAGCGGGAAGGACAGGTCGCCGGTGTGCACGTCGTACACCGGGTCGAAGCCGCGCCAGGACAGGAAGGCGAGGTAGCGGCCGTCGCTGGTGAAGACCGGGTTCTCGTCCTCGAAACGGCCGTTGGTGACGTCCACGATCAGGCTGTCGTTGATCCGCGCCATCTTGATCTGCCGCAGCGAGCGGCCGATGCCGGGGTGCGACCAGGTCAGCCACGCGCCGTCCGGGGAGAACGCGAGGTCGCGCACCGGACCGTTGACCGAGCGGATCAGCTCGGTCAGGGACTCCTCGCCCTCGGTCACGTTCAGCAGCAGCAGACGACCGTCGTGCGAGGCGATGGCCATCCGCTCGCCCTCCGGGTCCGACACCATCTCGTGTACGCGGCCCAGCTGGCCGGAGGCGAGACGGCGCGGGGCGCGGGCGCCGGCCGCGCGCGGCAGGTAGGCGATCTCGACGGCGTCCTCGCCCTCGGTGTCCGTCACGAACGCGACCTGCCCGCTGGCCCCCAGCATCTCCGGCAGCCGCACCCGCACCCCGGGGGTGTCGGAGATGGTGCGGGCCGGACCGTCGCGGTGGGTCAGCCAGTACAGGCTGCCGCGCACCGACACCGCGCTCGCCCGGCCCGTGGTGTCCACCGCGAGGCCGCCGACGTGGCCGGCGGCCTGTACCTGGTAGCCGCGCCGCCCGGTGCGCGGGCCTCCCAGCCGTACCTCCAGCTTGCGGGGACGGGCGCCCGGCGACAGGTCGTCGACCAGCCACAGCTCACCCGCGCACTGGTACACCACCCGTGCGCCGTCCGAGGATGCGTGCCGGGCGTAGAACGCGTCATGGTCGCTATGTCGACGTAGGTCACTGCCGTCGGTGCGGCAGGAGTAAAGGTTTCCGATGCCTTCATGGTCGGAAAGGAACGCGATCCGGTCACCGACGAACATCGGGCAGTCGAGATGCCCGTTCAGGTCCGGCAGCAGCCGGTCGCCGTGCAGCCACAGCCGGCCGGTGGCGCCGCCCCGGTAACGCTTCCAGGCGGCCGGCTCGTGCGGCGGCTTTCCGGTCAGCAGGAGGGTGCGCCGTTCGCCGTCGCAGCCGGGCAGGGCGTCCGAGACCGCGATGCCGGAGACCGGCCCCCACGGGAGCCTGCCGCCGGGGCTGCCGTTGACGGGCAGCGAGTACGCCCAGGAGAAGTACGAGAACGGCTGGTTGTGCGAGGAGACCGCGAGGACGTTCCCCTCCGGTGTCCAGCCGCACACCCGTGCGTCCACCGAACCCCAGTAGGACAGCCGTCGCGACGGGCCGCCCTCGACCGGGACGACGTGGACCTCCGGATCCAGGCTGCGCCAGGTCGTGTACGCGAGCAGGCTGCCGTCGGGCGAGAAGCGCGGGTGCCCCACCCGCGTCCGGTCGACGGTGAGCCGCCAGGCCCGCCCCGGCGTCTCACCGGCGGCGGCGAGCGGCGCCACCCAGAGGTCGTCCTCGGCGACGAAGGCGAGGGTGTCGCCGTGCAGGTGCGGGAAGCGCAGGTAGCCGGGGGCGGCGGCCGCGGGGACGGGATGCCCCGGGGCGGTGGGCCCGGGGCCGGGATGCTCAGGATCGGGATGCGCGGGACCGTGGGGCTGCTCGGCGTCGTCGTTCATGGGCACTCGCATGCCCCAATGCTTTCCGCGCACCAGGGCCCCGGCAACTCGTACGGCCGGATCTCTCCCGGTACGCACACCGCGGGACATCCCCGCCCACGCCGGTCCACACGTACGTAGGGGTATCCGTATGTACGTCTAGCCGTAGGTGCGGCGCAGGAAGCTGACCACCGGTGCGCAGTCGAGCTGTACGAGGGCCACCCCGCGTGCCGTGTGCAGCTCCAGCACCGCCTGGACCCGGCCGCACGGCCAGATCCGTACGTCGCCCTGTTCGGCGGGGGTGCGCAGGCCCGCTTCGAGGAGGGCGCGCGGGAAGGTCCACACCGTGCGGTCCTGCCGGCGGCCGCGGTCCTGACCGGGCTCCGCGGTCGGCAGCACCACGCTCACCGCGCGCGGGTCGGACGCCGGGTCGTGACGCAGTGCGACCGGGATGCGGGGACTGACGGCGGCGTCGGTGATCAGCCGGCCGCGCAGATGCACTTCGAACGCGCGCTGTACGGGCTGCGCGGGTCCGGTCACGGCGGGCTCCTCGGCGGTGCGGGACATGGGCCCGGCTCCTTCACGTCGTCGTCCTGCGCGCTGCGCGTCGTCATCGTTCGGTACGTCTTTGTCTGTTTGTCGTCATCCCCTGTGCGAAATGAAAATATGCGTGGCATTTAATGCCTAATGTCACATATTTGGTCTCTGGTCACAGCGGGTACCCCTGTACGCCGCCCGTGAACGGGCCGGCCCGCGTCCTGCCCGCGACCGGCCGCAGGAGACAAGCGTGGGGGCGGGACCGGGCCGCGGGGTGACGCGTTGCACCATGGGGGCGGACAAGTCGGTGCCGGGTGTGAGTGGGAGTGGTGTGCGTGGACGTCCAGGGCACGGTGGCGACCGGTTTCGAGCCGGTCAGGGACGCCTTCGTACGGAACTTCCGCCAGCGTGGCGAGCGCGGTGCGGCCGTCGCCGTCTACCGGCACGGCCGCAAGGTCGCCGACCTCTGGGGCGGCACCCGCGACGTCGACGGCGGCGACCCGTGGGCGCTGGACACCGCCCAGGTGGTCCGCTCGGCCGGCAAGGGCATAGCCGCCGCCGTCCCGCTCCTGCTCCACCAGCGGGGCCAGATCGACCTCGACGCGCCCGTCGGAACGTACTGGCCCGCGTTCAAGGCGGCGGGCAAGGAACGCGTGCGGGTACGCCACCTGCTCTCGCACCGGGCCGGAATCCCGGCGCTGGACCGGCCGTTGACACCCGCCGAGGCGTGCGACGGCGAATCGGGTGCGCGCGCGGTCGCCGCCCAGGCCCCGCAGTGGGAGCCCGGCACCGACCACGGCTACCACGCCCAGACCTACAGCTTCCTGGCCGCCGAACTCGTCCGCCGCGTCACCGGCCGCACCATCGGCCGCTGGGTCGCCGAGGAGATCGCCCGCCCGCTCGGCCTGGACTTCTGGATCGGGCTGCCCCAGGAGGAGTCGCACCGTGTCGGCCGCATCGGCCGCATCGAGGAACCCAGCACCCCCGGGGGCCTCAGGCTCCGCCCCAAGCGCGCGGTCAGCGACGCCTACGCCGACCCCGCGTCGCTGACCAGCAGGGCGTTCGCCGCCATCGACCCGCTCCCCGACGAGAACGACCCCGCCTACCGCGCCGCCGAACTCCCCGCTTCCGGCGCCATCTCCACCGCCCGCGCCCTGGCCCGCTGTTACGCCGCGATGATCGGGGCCGTCGACGACGGCCCGCGCCTCTTCGCCCCCGCGACGCTCACCCTCGCCCGCACCGAGGAGTCCTCGGGCCCCGACCGGGTCCTGGTGGTCAACACCCGCTTCGGCCTCGGTTTCATGCTGCACGGTTCGGCCTCCCCGCTCCTGGGCCCCGGCTCCTTCGGCCACCCGGGCAGAGGCGGCTCCCTCGGCTTCGCCGACCCGGAGTCCGGCATCGCTCTGGGGTACGTCACCAACGGCCTGCGCACCGGGGTCACGGCAGACCCGAGGGCACTGGCGCTGATCGCGGCGGTACGCGAAAGCCTGTAGCTCGCCGGGTCCCGCCGGCGATGCGGGCCCACGCAAAAGGGCGGGACGCCCACCGAGGTGGGCGCCCCACCCCTGTGGGAGCGAGCGGTGCGGAGCCGGATCAGAGCTTGAAGCCGTAGTCCATGATCTTCTTCGCGTCGGCCGTGCGGTTGACCTCGTTGGTCGAGGCGAGAACCGCGCCGACCACCGTGCGCTTGCCGCGGGTGGCGGCGAAGACCAGGCAGTACTTGGCCTGTTTGCCGGAGCCGGTCTTCACGCCGATGGCACCGCTGTAGGTGCCGAGCAGCTTGTTGGTGTTGGTCCACGCCATGTTGCGGTAGCCACCGTTCCTGGTGGTCACCCGCTGCGTGGTCGACTTCGTCTTCACGATCGCGCGGAAGTGGCTGTTCTTCAGCGTGTTGACGGCCAGTTTGGAAAGGTCGCGCGGCGTCGAGTAGTTGGCGCCGTTGCTGATGCCGTCGAACGAGTCGAAGCGGGTGTTCTTCATGCCGAGGCTCTGTGCGGTGGCGTTCATCTTCCCGATGAACGACTTCACGCGTGCCGCCCGCGTCGAGCCCGCACCGAACTTGTCCGCCAGCGCGTACGCCGCGTCGCAGCCGGACGGCAGCATCAGCCCGTACAGCAGCTGCCGCACGCTCACCTTGTCGCCGACGATCAGCCGCGCCGACGAGGCGCCCCGGCTGACGATGTAGTCGCTGTACGCCTTGTCGATCGTGACCTTGGTGTCCAGGTTGAGACCCTTGGCGCCGAGCACCACCCGGGCGGTCATGATCTTGGTCGTGGAACCCGTGGACAGCCGGGTGTCGGCGTACTTCCCGAAGTACGTACGCCCCGAAGCGGCGTCCATCAGGAAACCGCCCTTGGCGACGATCGACGGCGCCTTGGGTGCGGCGGCCTGCGCGGCCGGGGCGACGAAGACCCCGGTGGCTATGACCGACCCGGCGGTGACGAGAGTCGCCGATATGCGACTGATCGTCTTGATGCCAGTATTCAAGGTAAATGCTCCAAATGCCCTGAAGTGGCGACCACATGGGGAGGTCGCCTGCGTGTGTGACGCAGGTGAAGAGCATATGGATGTGCGGAAACCGAAAGCTTTACCCTTTCCATACCTCGCCCGCGCGCAGCGTCACCTTTCCCTGCCTTTGTCCGTGCGGGGGTGTCAGGTGGTGTCGAACCGGTGCAGCAGCTTGCCGTCGCCACCGAAAATGTCGATGAAGTAACCTTTGGGCGCCTTGAAGCCCTCCTTCTCCTTCAAGTACGCCTCCAGTGCGGGCCGCAGCTTGTCGAAGTGCGCGCCGTCGCTCTGCCTGTCGGTGGACCACACGGTCACCTGCGGCACACCTTCGGCGGCCTTGCTCGTGTCGATCCCCTGGATCGCCTTCTCGCCCCCGTCCTTACGGAACCGCTCGGCCACCTGTGCCGCCTTGAGGGGGACGGGTCCGGCGCTGAGGCTCTTCCTGTCCGAGTCGGGCGTGGGCGGTTCGGCGCTGCAGCCGGCCAGTAGCAGGACCGCGGCAACGGCCATGGCGGCCGCCAGGCCACGTGGAGCGAGTGTCATGTGACCGAGCGTACGGGGGTCGGAGTGCCGAGTGGGTGCGGGTTGACGAACTGCGGTGCACGACGGTGCACGGCGGTACGCCGCGGACTGCTGATGAAATCGAGCCACCCGCGTTTGAGGTGAAAGCATCTCGACGCTCGCGGCGGCCGCGGGTGAGGATCTCGTGGCTGCCGGGTGAGTGGCCCGCGGCCGGGAGGGATTCATGCGCAGCAGAAAGGCACGTTCCAGCTGCGCAGCCGCCGTGGTGGGGCGGCCGACGCCACCGCCCGGGGGGGCGTCGGCCGTACACGGCACTTGGCGGTCACTCGGCCCGTGCGGTCAGGAAGTTCACGTACATGATCACCGAGGGGATCTTCACGTTGAGCGCACCGGCGGTCCTGGTGAGTTCCTCCTCGTAGGCGAGCAGCTTGCCGTTGGCGGGGTCGAAGATCAGGGTGTGCCGGCCGGGCAGCCCGCCGTAGTCGGAGTCGACGTACACCGCCTGCCCGGTACGGCCGGACCTGTCCGTGACCGTTCCCCGGTACTTGACGTCGGGCCGGGCCGCGAGGAGGTCGAGCAGGGCGGCCCGCTGCCGCCCGTTCCAGAACTCGGTGAGGTGGTGTGCGGTGACGGAGTCGAAGAGTTCACCGGAGCCCGAGTTCTGCTCGTGGTTGGACAGGAGCCACTTGCCCATGCCCGGCGCGTTCTCCGGAGCGGGCCGTGAGCCGGCCGGGGCGGTCGAGGTGCCCTCCGTGGTCACCGGGTCCTCGCCGACGGCGCCCGAGTCCTCCCAGGCCTCCTTCTCCTCGGGGTTGTCGAACACCGGCGGCTTCGTCCGTGCCTTCCACCGCTGGGTACCGTCCGGCTTGCGCCACGTCTCCCGCTCCTCCGGTACGACTGCCGAGCGCACCTGGAAGCCGTCGACCCGCGTCGACAGGGACCAGCTCTCGTGCTTGAGGCGCACGGTGGCTCCGGCCGGCACGGTAGAGGTGTCCTTGCGGGCCGCGGCGGCGAGACGGCCCAGCACCAGCTGCGGCGACTGGTTGCCGGCCCGGTAGCCGAGGGCGGGCGGGGTGACGGCCTGCGCAGGCTGAGGCGAAGGTCCGATCATCGTGTAGGCGGACACCGCGAGCGCCAGCGACGTGGCGACCGCCACTCCCGCCACCGACCACCGCCACCTGCGCGCCGGGCGGGGTGCGGCCGCGGGCAACTCACGGCGGGAGCGGAGAATCTGCTCCAGCAGCCGGTCACGGCCGAGCCGCGTGGCGCGCCAGCCGTCCCGTACGCCAGCCCCTGACCCCGCCCCTGCCTCGGGGGCGGTGGCCGTGCGCGCGCCCGTGCCGGTGTCCCTGGCCGGGTCGATCGACTTCAGCGTCCTGTACGAGTGGTCCTTCATCTGGTCCCCCATTCCGCTTCCGCGAGAACCGCCGTGGGTCGTGGAGGCGTCTCGGTGGATGCCAGCGCCTGCCGGAATCGGCGCCGCGCCCGGTGCAGCCGTACGTGGAACGCCGCCGTCGTGCACCCCAGCACCGTCGCCGCGTCCCTCGGCGCCAGTCCCTCCCAGATGTCCAGCCGCAGTACCTCCTGGTCTGCGGGACGCATCACCTCGAAAGCCGCCGCGATCAGCAGGCGTTCGGACACGTCCGCCGCATGGTCACCCTCGACGTGCTCCGTCACGGCCCGGGTCAGAGTGTCCGTGAGCAACTGGCGGCGCCTCTCGTCGCGGTACGCGTTGGCCAGCGTCAGCCGTGCCACCCCGTACAGCCACGGCAGCAGCCGCTCGCGAGGAGCCTCGTGCCAACGCCGCCACGCCACGGTGAATACCTCCGCCACCACGTCCGGCACCGCGTCGGCACGCACACGTCGGCGCACGTAGGACTCCACGGCGGCGAAGTGCAGCCGGTAGGAGTCCGTGTACGACTGCTCGTCGTCGATTGGAATCACATCCCCTCCACCCCGTATGTGTGGAGCGGGCGCCCGGACTTACACCTTCGCGAAGGATTCCTGCCGTGGCATGGGCACGTCCAGCACGTCCAGCACGTCCAGCACGATCAGCGCGTCACGGCACGTCCTAAGCTCGCGATCATGTCCAACACCGCGAATACCTCGACCACTTCGCTGAGTGCAACCGCGCGCAAGCTCCTCGACGGCCGCAGCTGTGCCGTCCTCGCCACCCTCAACGCGGACGGCAGCCCGCAGACCTCCGTGGTCTGGGTCGCCCGTGAAGGTGACGAGCTGCTCATCTCCACCCAGGCGGGCCGCGCCAAGGAGAAGAACATGCGCCGCGACCCCCGGGTCAGCCTGTGCATCTACGATGTGGCCGACTCCGACAACTACCTGGAGGTCCGTGGCCGGGCCACCATCACCGAGGACGAGGGCCGCAAGGTCGCCGTCGCACTCGCCGAGAAGTACGAGGGGCCCGGGGCGGGCGAGGAGTACCTGAACCTGCCGGCGAAGGACGTGCGGCTGACCGTACGCATCACGCCGACGCGAGTGGTGGGCAGCGCGGCCAAGTGAGGGCGGAGCGGGCGGCAGTACGGGATGCGTCCTGCGCTGCCGCCCGCGGACGACTACTTGAGCGAGTCGACAAATCGGCTCCACGCGACGGCCGGAAAGAGGATGGCCGGGCCGGCGGGGTTCTTGCTGTCGCGAACGGGGACGTGGGCGGGGCTGGCGGAGTCACTAACTTCGAGGCAGTCGCCGCTGTTGCCGCCGCTGTACGAGGACTTGCGCCAGGCGTCGTTGACTTCGAGGCACTCGCCGCTGCTCCCGCCGCTGTACGAGGACTTGCGCCAGCCGGTCAGGTGCGAGGCGTCAGGGATGGTCTGCTTGGAGCGCTTCATGTTCGTAATCCTCCGCGACAGACCTGAGCAGCGCCAGGGACTTCCGATGCGACAGGGCATCGCCCAAAGCATGATCGTAGGACACCTGGCATTGCCGTACGACGGAGGGAAGTTCCCATACCCGGCCGGACCTGAGGCTCTCCGTGTAGGCGATGGGTGGAAGGTCGTCGAACCACATGAGCGAGACGAAGCCTTCCAGCAGCGAATGGGCACCCACTGCGAAGGGGAGCACATGAACGCGGATGCGTCGGCTGTCACCCAGGTCCGCAATGTGACGCAGCTGGCGACACATCACCGTTGGCCCGCCGATCGGACGCCGTAGAACCGCCTCGTCGAGCATCGCCCAGTACAACGGGGAGTCGAAATCGTCGAGAATGCGAGCGCGGCTGAGACGTGTGGCAAGTAGGTCAGCACCCTCCGTGTCGCTCTTCGGCGCCGCACCCGAGTTGAGCACCTCCCGCGCGTACTCCTCCGTCTGGAGCAGCCCCGGCACCAGCTTCGGCGCGTATTCGCGGATGACGGTCGCCTGGCCCTCGAACTCCAGGGCCTCCTTGAAGTGTTCCGCCACGGCCCTGCCGTCCAGCGCCGGCAGGAACTCCTCGAAGAAGTTCCCGCCGCCCAACGCCTTGTCGAGGCGGCGCGCGTCTTCCCTGTTGGGCCGGCGGCGGCCTGCCTCCATGTGCGCGATGTGCGTACGGGAGATGATCGTGATCTCGCTCAGTTCCTCCTGAGTGAGGCCCATCTCCTCGCGGCGGCGCTTCAGTTCCTCGCCGTACTTCTTCCGGGAGACCGGGTTGTCCTCGATGGCCATCGCCACACCCCTCTGTGCTTTCGCCGTTGCCACACGCGAACCCCTACCGAGGGTAGCGACGGCGACTCCACTGTGTGAGGTGTTCCCCGCAGAGAGCGAGAGGCGGATGAGCATGGAAGTGCCATTCAGCGAGGGCGAGTTCGTGGCCCATACCGAGACCGACGTCTACGGCCCCGGCAAAGTGATCGGCATCGAGGGCACCTGGCGGCGCGTCCGCTTCACGCGGTTCGTGGCGAGCATCGACGCCCGGAACCTGCGTACGGCGACCGAGGCGGAGCGGGCCGAGGTCGTCGCATGGCTCGACGCCCGGCGACGGCAGTACGGAGGCACCTGGTGAAGCCCCGCCCCGAGCCTCATCGCGAGCCCCGCCCCGAGCCTCACCCCAAGGCCCATCCCACGCCCCGCCCCACGCCTCGGCCCCGGTCCGAGCAGCCGCCCCTCGGCCCCGTCCTCACCCTCCGCGTCTCGCGGGACAGTGGCCGCACCTGGGGTCCTCGTACGACCTACACACCCGACCGGAAGGCCGCACCGCTCGAAGCGGGCGGCCGCTACCCGCTGTGTGAATGCGTGAGGTGCAGGCCGAAGGCATAGGGGGCGGGCGCGCCGCGGACCTGACACCGTGCGGGCTTCAACTGGTGCGCAGCATCAGCCCGATGCCCACCACCATCAGGCCCGCCGCCGCGATCCTCGGGCCGCCGAAACGTTCCTTGAGTACGAGGGAGCCGATCGCCGCGCCCACGATGATGCTCGACTCGCGCAGCGCGGCGACCGGTGCCAGGGGCGCCCGGGTCTGGGCCCACAGCACCAGGCCGTACGCGACGACCGCGAGGCCCGCGCCGCAGAAGCCGCGCACCGCGTGCGGGCGCAGCTGGCCGATGAGCGGGGTGCGGCGCTTGTACAGGGCATACGCCGGGATGGCGAGGCCTTCGAGGATCATCAGCCAGGCGATGTAGCCGAGCGAGGTGCCCGACGCGCGGACGCCCAGGCCGTCGACCGTCGTGTACAGGGCGATGGCGAGCCCGGTGGCGAGCGCCGCGCCGATGGCCGCCCACTGGGGTTTCCTGCCGGAACCGCGGATGCCCCAGAGGGCGACCCCGACCAGACCGGTGCAGGCGACGGCGACCCCCGCCAGCTGCCAGCCACCGGGGACCTCGTCGGCGAAGACCGCCGCCAGGGCCGTCACCAGCAACGGTGCGCTGCCCCGGGCGATCGGGTACATCTGGCCGAAGTCGCCGAGGGTGAACGACCGCATGAGCAGCAGCATGTACGCGACGTGCAGGACGGCCGAGAGGATCAGATACGGCCATGCCCCGGCGGCCGGGAGCGGAACGAAGAGCGCGCCCGCCAGGCCGATGATCAGTCCGCCGGCCGATATGAGGGTGAAGGAGACCAGCTGGTCCTTGATGTGGTGGGCCATCGCGTTCCAGCTGGCGTGCGTGACGGCGGCGAGGAGGACGGCGGCTATGACGAGGGGCGTCATGCGGTGAGGCCCGTGCCGGCGGTGACCTTCGTGTCGACCATGAGGTCTGTGCTGCCTGTGGCGTCTGTGCCGATTGTGACGCCCGTGCTGTCTGGGCTGTGCGGGCACTCCGGGCCGGGGAACAGCGGTTGGGTGGCGGTGGGTTCGGGTGTGCGCATGGCCCGCACGCTACTGGTAGCTGTACGGGCCATGCGAGATTCTTCGCCAGGCAGGCGGCGGGTGCCGGCCGGTGTCCGGCGGTGGTGTCAGCGGGCGTTGAGCACCTCGGCCACGACCGGGCCGGCGGCGTCTCCGCCGTGTCCGGCGGCGGGGACGGCGGCCGCTGCGGCGAGGTCGCCGGCGTAACCGGTGAACCAGCTGTTGGAGGTGGCCTGATTGTCGATCTCGGCGGAGCCGGTCTTGCCGCCCTTGACGCCGTTGACCGACCGCATCGCGTTCGCCGCCGTGCCGGACGTCGCGGTGAGCCGCAGCAGCGACTTCATGCTTTCGACGGTGGCGGGCGACAGCGAACGCGATGTCGTGGCGAACTCGCGGTCGTCCAGGTCCTTGGCCACCAGGTAGGGCTGGCGGAACGTGCCGGTGGTGGCGGTGGAGATGACCGAGGCCATGTTCAAGGGGTTCATCTTGATCTGGCCCTGGCCGATGTACTGGGCGGCCTCGGTGCCACCGGACACGTCCGGGACGCTGCCGTCGCGGGTCAGGATGCCGGTCTGCCAGTTCAGGCCCATGCCGAAGACCTCGCGGGAGATCTTGGCGAGGCCGCCGGGCTGCATTTTGGTCGAGTCGTCGATGAGCTTGATGAAGGCGGTGTTGCAGGAGGCGGCGAAGCTCTTCGAGAAGGGCACGTTGCCCAGTTCGAAGTCGTTCAGGTTCTTGAAGGTGGGGCCCTGCCACTGGGCGGTCTTCGGGCAGTCCGTCGGCCGGGACGGGGACACCAGGCCCTGCTCCAGCAGCATCGACGCGGTGACGATCTTCATCGTGGAGCCGGGTGGGGTACCACCGCTGATTGCCGGGTTGAACTCCCGTACCGGGTCGCTGGCAATCGCCCGTATCGCCCCCGTGGAACGGTTGAGCGCCACCACCGACCCGCCCTTGTACTTGGCGACCGCCTTCTCCGCCGCCGCCTGGACGCCCGCGTCGATGGTCGTCCTCAGTTCGCCGGGGACGCCCTTGGAGAGGGTGAGGAGGGTGCGGGCGGGGGCGTTCGTACCCTCGGCCGGTTCGATGAAGAGCTCGACGCCCGGTTTGCCGTTCGCCTTCTCGCCGTACTTCTTGCGGAGCTGGTCGAGGACGGGGCCGAGCGAGGGGTACTTCTCCTTCGTCAGCTCCTTGCCGTTGCGGTCGACGGCCTTGATGGGCGGGGCGCTCGCGGTGCCCGTCCGGAGCGTCTCGCCCTTCTTCAGCTCGGGGTGCACGAGCGCGGGCTGCCAGTCGACGAGGGCACGCCCGGTGCTCTTGCCGCGTACGACGGTGAGCGAGGTGGCGTAACTGACCGGCTTCTGCTGCCCGTCGGAGGCGACCTTGCCGGTGACGGTGAAGGGGACCCTGGCGCCGGTCGCGGTACCCGGGACGATCTTCAGGTCCGAGACGTGGGCCTCCTCGAAGTACGAGGAGAGGACACCGGTGGCGGTGCCGGCGTTGTTGGTGAGCTGGGCGGCAGCGGTGGGGTCTGCCTTCGACCAGGCGGCGAAGAAGTCCGTGGACGTCTGCTTGATCTCTTCGGCCGACGGCGGTCCGGTCCGTAGGGGGGCGGCCTGCTGGGTGCCCCCGCCGGGACCCTTCCCGCCGGCACCCGTGCCGCCGGTCATCCCGGTGTACAGGTTGTACCCGCCCCACCCGACGCCACCGGCGACGACGACGAACGCGCCGCCGACCACTGCGATCTTGACCCCACTGCGCATTCGCAGTCCCCTCCCCAGGAGCTCCCCGGCATCCGTACCGGGGAGTTATCGGGGAGTGACTCTACGGGGCGGGGGTGACAGGAGCGACGGGCGTTATGCGACTGGTACGTACCAGGGGGCCGCCGCCGAGGGCCGTTCCGGGGCCCTCCGGGCCGCCCGCGGGGCGCCGGGGCTGCTTCCGGGCAGTCCCCGGGACGGCGCTAGATCCACGTGTCCATCCACATCCGGTGCCGCCACGCGTCGATCGGCATCGTCGTGCCCGTGTAGATGGGCCAGAAGTAGATGAAGTTCCAGATGATCAGGAGGACCAGGACGCCGGCGCCGATCGCGCCGACCGCCCGGCGGCGTTCGTCCGAGCCCGGCGGGCCGAGCATCGCGCCGATCATCATCACCACCGCGAGGCAGAGGAACGGGACGAAGACGACCGCGTAGAAGAAGAAGATGGTGCGTTCCTGGTACAGGAACCACGGCAGCCAGCCGGCCACCACACCCGCGAGGACCGCCCCCGCCCGCCAGTCGCGGCGGAAGAACCAGCGCCACAGGACGTACAGGAGCGCGAACGCCGCCGCCCACCACAGCATCGGGGTGCCCAGCGCGAGCACCTCGCGGGCGCACTTCTCCGTCTCCGTCAGCGGACAGCCGTCGATGCCGGGCCGCGGGGACTCGTAGAAGTACGAGACGGGGCGGCCGAGCACGATCCACGACCAGGGGTTCGACTCGTAGGTGTGGCCCGAGGTCAGCTGGATGTGGAACGAGTAGACCTCGCTCTCGTAGTGCCACAGGCTGCGCAGCCATTCCGGCACCCACGTCATGTCGAACTGGGGGAGGGACAGCGGGCCGATGTGGTCCGGGGACAGACCGGCGCGGCCCTTGGCCCAGTCGCGGAAGTAGCCCTTGTCGGTGAGCAGCCAGCCCGTCCAGGAGGCGACGTAGGTGAGCAGCGCCACCGGGACCGTGGAGACGAAGGCAGGCAGCACGTCCCGCTTCAGGACCGCCTTGTACGGGTGCTTCGCGCCGGCCGTGCGGCGGGCGGCGACGTCCCAGACGACGGTCAGCAGGCAGAAGACGACCAGGGTGTAGAGGCCGCTCCACTTGGTGGCGAAGGCCAGACCGAGGCAGAGGCCGGCCAGCAGGCGCCAGGGGCGCAGGCCCAGGCGGAGCGTTTCGGCGACGCCCGCGTCCGGGCGGAGGATGCCGTCGGCGTCGACGGGCAGCGCGTCCGCGAGTCTGCGCCGTGACCAGTCACGGTCGACAAGGAGACATCCGAAGGCGGCCAGCACGAAGAACATCAGCACCTGGTCGAGCAGCGCCGTGCGGCTCATGACGAAGTGCAGGCCGTCGACCGCCAGGAGCAGGCCCGCCAGGCAGCCCAGGAAGGTCGACCGGAACAGTCGGCGGCCGATCCGGCACAGCATCAGCACCGACAGGACGCCGAGCACGGCGACCGCCACCCGCCAGCCGAACGGGGTGAAACCGAAGAGCTGCTCACCCCAGCCGATCAGCCACTTCCCGGCCGGAGGGTGGACGACGTACCCCGGGTCGGTGGGGATGGGGACCGCATCCGGATTGGCGAGTACCGACTTGTCGACATCCTTTGGCCAGCTGCCTTCATAGCCCTGGTTGACCAGCGCCCACGCGTCCTTCGCGTAGTACGTCTCGTCGAATATCACCGACCTGGGGCTGCCCAGGTTCCAGAACCGCGGCAGGGCGGCGACCAGGGCCACCAGCAGCGGGCCGCCCCACGGGGCGAGCCGGACCAGGCGGTCGGCCACCGCCGGGGGGATCCGCAGCAGCATCCACAACTGCGGTCCCGGGGGGCGTGGAGACGGCGGTACGAGGCGGTCCCGCAGGCCGGCCCCGGAACGCGGCACGTAGCCGAAGCGGCGCAGCCGTCGCTGCCAGGTGGGCGGGTCCTCCCGGGGGGCCTGCCCGTGCTGGGTGTGGGGCGCGGTACTCGTCACCGGGTCATCCTAGGTATCGAGGCTGTGCGCGTCGCCCGTCCGCCCTGGGAGGATGGGCGGTGTGACTGGATCGACTGCACCCGCGCCCACCCCCGCCCGCACCGGCCCGGGGACCCTCGTTCTCGCCGGGACGCCCATCGGCGACGTCGCGGACGCGCCGCCGCGGCTGGCCAAGGAGCTGGAGACCGCCGACGTGATCGCCGCCGAGGACACCCGGCGGCTGCGGCGGCTGACCCAGGCGCTCGGCGTGTACACGACGGGGCGCGTCGTCTCGTACTTCGAGGGCAACGAGAGTACCCGCACCCCCGAGCTGGTCGAGGCGCTGGAGGGCGGTGCGCGGGTGCTGCTCGTGACGGACGCCGGGATGCCGTCGGTGTCGGACCCCGGGTACCGGCTGGTCGCAGCCGCCGTGGAGAAGGAGATCAAGGTCACCGCGGTGCCGGGGCCCTCCGCGGTGCTGACGGCGCTCGCACTGTCCGGGCTGCCGGTGGACCGTTTCTGCTTCGAGGGCTTCCTGCCGCGCAAGGCGGGCGAACGGCTCGGCAAGCTGCGGGAGGTCGCCGGTGAGCGGCGGACGCTCGTGTACTTCGAGGCGCCGCACCGGCTGGACGACACCCTCGCCGCGATGGCCGAGGTGTTCGGCGAGGACCGGCGGGCCGCTGTTTGCCGCGAGCTGACCAAGACGTACGAGGAAGTGAAGCGCGGCCCGCTCGGGGCGCTCGCGGTGTGGGCGGCCGAGGGCGTGCGCGGGGAGATCACCGTCGTCGTGGAGGGGGCGCCCGAGGCCGGGCCCGCCGGGCTGGACGCCGAGGAGCTGGTGCGCAGGGTGCAGGTGCGCGAGGAGGCGGGGGAGCGGCGCAAGGAGGCCATCGCCGCCGTCGCGGCCGAGGCGTCCCTGCCCAAGCGGGAGGTGTTCGATGCGGTGGTGGCGGCAAAGAACGCGGCCAGGACCGGGACTGCTACGGGTAAAGGAGTCTCTTGAAAAGCAAAGCGGAGGCCTGGGGAGGGCCTGATTTCCCAGGCCCTCGTCAAATGCTCCTTACGTTTTGACAGGTCTGTCGCGCTTTGCTCCGAATGGGCGTCCACTGGAGATGAGTGGAAAGGAGCTGGCATGAGCGAGATCGCCGAAAGCGCGGCCGGCAGCATCACCGCACAGGGCACGGCAACGGCCCCCGGTGCCGTCCAGGAGGCGTACGCCTTCGCGTGCATGAAGTGCGGCCACGGCTGGGAGCAGGCGTACGAGATAGAGCACCACACGGACGGCTTCGGCCGGCCCTTCGTCGTCTACCGGGCGAACGGTGAACGTGTGCCCTCCCCGCTGTCCCATCCCTCCTGCCTCAACTGCGGCGGCAACGTCGTACGGATCATGCGCTCCGGCCAGGTGTCGTCCATCCAGGAACTCCAGAACCGCACGGCGCCCCCGGCCTCTGCCGTGACACCGGTGGCCGGTCCGCTCGGAGCCGGAGCGACGGAGGCAGCCACACCCCAGCAGGCGCAAGGCCACCACTGGCACCTCTCGGATCTGCTGCATCCCTTCCGTAAGTAGGGGGTAGCGCCGCAGGCCCGCCCGGAAGCCCGGTCCGCCTGGTCCGCGCGGACGCGCGTGCGGCCGGTCCGCCCCTGATCCCGCGTGCGGCACTTTCGTAGGATCGTCGGCATGACCGACCGCAATAGCGACAAAGAGACCGCGCCGCCCCCGCCTCCGCCGCTGCGCGTCGCGGTCGCGGACTCGCACACCCACCTGGACATGCAGGGCACCACCGTCGAGGAGGCCCTCGCCACGGCCGCCTCCGTCGGGGTGACGACCCTCGTCCAGGTGGGCTGCGACGTGAAGGGCTCCCAGTGGGCCGCCGAGACGGCCGCGCAGCACGAGAACATCCACGCGGCCGTCGCCCTGCACCCCAACGAGGCCCCCCGGATCGTCCTCGGCGACCCCGACGGCTGGTCGCGGCAGGGCGCCCGTCCCGGTGGCGGCGACGCCGCACTCGACGACGCGCTCTGCGAGATCGACCGGCTCGCAGGCCTCGACCACGTGCGCGGTGTCGGTGAGACGGGACTCGACTACTTCCGTACGGGGCCGGACGGCATGGCCGCCCAGGAGCGTTCGTTCCGCGCCCACATCGAGATCGCCAAACGGCACGGCAAGGCCCTGGTCATCCACGACCGCGACGCGCACGCCGACGTGCTGCGGGTGCTGGAGGAGGAGGGCGCCCCGGAGCGGACGGTCTTCCACTGCTACTCCGGCGACGCGGAAATGGCCCGCATCTGCGCGGACAAGGGCTACTTCATGTCCTTCGCCGGCACCGTCACCTTCAAGAACGCCCAGCCGCTGCGCGACGCCCTCGCCGTCGCACCGCTGGACCTGGTGCTGGTCGAGACGGACGCCCCGTTCCTGACCCCCGCCCCCTACCGCGGACGGCCCAACGCCCCGTACCTCATTCCGGTCACTGTCCGGGCGATGGCCGCGGTGAAGGGCATCGACGAGGACGCCATGGCGACCGCCCTCGCGGCGAACACGGCGCGTGCGTTCGACTATTGACCCGACCGGGGGTGCGCGGCGGGTCACCGGCCCGCGACGCCCCCGTTCCGGCGCGCGTCACTCTCGTACGGAGGTTCGGCGGTCAACTCTGCGTAGTGGTGCCGCTTTGGAGAGTGACGATCGCTCCGCTAGTCTCCCGGCCCGCAGCAAAGGCAGCCCGGGCACCTCCGGGCTGCCGGTCGGGCGGACCGGGAGCGACGTGAGCAATACGCAAAGTGGTGCGCTGTCCTACGGGGAGCCGTACGGAGGGCCGCCGTACGGAGGAACGCCGTACGAGGCGCCGGAGTACGGGGCGACGTACGCGCCTTACGCCCCGTACGAGACGCATGAGGCGCACGCGGCGCACGCGGCGTACGGGAGCGGCCATACGTACGAGGGCGGCGAGGCCTACGCGCCGCACGGCGCGCACGACAGCTACGAGGTGCAGGACGCCTACGCGGCGTACGAAGCGGTGTACGGGCACCCGGACCCGGACCCGGCCCCGCACCACTCCGCCGGGCTCCTGACGCAGGACCACCCGGGCGGGATTCCGGCCCCGGCCACCGAACCGGACTTCTCCGCCCCCGGCCTCTCCGCCCCCGGCCTCCCCGAACCCGACTTCTCCGCCCCCGACCTTCCCGTCCCGGGCTTCTCCGCCCCCGAGTTCACCTCCGGGCCCACCCCTGAACACGCCTCCGGACCTGAGGCCGGTCCCGCGCTCGTCGGGGTCGGGCGGGCCGACGGGCGGCGCGCGGCGCGCCGCCGCAAAGGGGCGTCCACGGGACCCGGCAGCGCAGGCGGCGGGAGCGACAGACCGGACACCCTGCGGAAGCTGGTGCCCCAGGCGCTGGTGGTGGCGTTCCTCGCGGGCGGTACGTCGGCGTTCGTCGCCAACGACAAGTCGATCCAGCTGAGCGTCGACGGTGCCCCGCGCACCCTGCACACCTTCGCCGACGACGTCACCGAACTCCTGGAGCGGGAGGGCGTGGCCGTCGGTGAGCACGACCTGGTGGCCCCCGGCCCCGGCCAGACCCTCGCCAGCGGCGACGAGGTCGTGGTCCGCTACGGCCGCCCCGTCACCCTCAACATCGACGGCGAACGCCGCCGGGTGTGGACCACCGCCCGGACCGTCGACGGCGCGCTGCGCCAGCTCGGGGTGCGGGCCGAGGGCGCGTACCTCTCGGCGTCCCGGTCCTCGCCGATCTCCCGCAAGGGCCTGTCGCTCGACGTGCGTACCGAGCGCACCCTGACGGTGATGGCCGACGGCCGCGAGCGCACCATCCGCACCAACGCGGCGACCGTCCAGGAAGCGATCGAGGAGGCCGGCATCTCGCTGGCCAACCAGGACACCACCTCCGTACCGCTGGACAGCTTCCCGCGCGACGGGCAGACGGTGACGGTCATGCGGATCACCGGTTCCCGGGTGGTGCGCGAGGAACCGATCGACTTCGAGGTGGTCAGGAAGAACGACCCGACGCTCCTCAAGGGGACCGAGGAGATCGTCCAGTCGGGGGCGAAGGGCGCGCGCCGGGTCACGTACGCGCTGCGCACCGTCAACGGTGTGAAGCAGCGGCCCAGGAAGCTCTCCGAGGAGATCGCGCGGCAGCCCGTCGACCGGGTGGTCAAGGTCGGTACGAAGCCGAAGCCGAGGACCCCCTCCTCGGTCGCCGGCGCCGACGGCCTCAACTGGGGTGCGCTCGCACAGTGCGAGTCCGGTGGCCGGCCGGGGGCGACCGACCCGTCCGGTACGTACGGCGGCCTCTACCAGTTCGACCGGCAGACCTGGCAGTCGCTGGGCGGCTCGGGCGCGGCGCACGAGGCCCCGGCCGCGGAGCAGACCTACCGCGCGAAGAAGCTCTACGTGCAGCGGGGGGCGAGCCCCTGGCCGCACTGCGGGAAGAGGCTGTAGACGACGGGGGCCCGCCACCCCGGGCGGCGGGCCCCGGCCCACCGAACTGCTCACCGACGACACGGGCGGCGTCGGCTCTCTGCTGAGCGAGGGGCGGGCGGCGGAGGGAGGGCCGGCCCGCCCCTTACGCTTGAGCGGTGAGCACCCCTGAACCTTCCGCCGGACACGAGCAGCACTCCCTCCTCGGCCCCGCCGACATCCGTGAGCTGGCCGCCGCCCTGGGCGTACGCCCCACCAAGCAGCGCGGCCAGAACTTCGTCATCGACGCCAACACCGTCCGGCGCATCGTGCGCACGGCAGGGGTGCGGGCGGACGACGTCGTCGTGGAGATCGGCCCCGGGCTCGGGTCGCTGACCCTGGCGCTGCTCGACACGGCGGACCGGCTCGTCGCCGTCGAGATCGACGACGTGCTCGCCGCCGCGCTGCCCGCCACCATCGAGGCGCGGATGCCCGCGAAGGCCGACCGGTTCGCACTCGTGCACTCGGACGCCATGCTGGTCAAGGAGCTCCCGGCCGAGCCGACCGCGCTCGTCGCCAACCTGCCGTACAACGTCGCCGTCCCCGTACTCCTGCACATGCTGGAGCACTTCCCGACCATCGAGCGCACCCTCGTCATGGTCCAGGCCGAGGTCGCCGACCGGCTCGCCGCCAAGCCCGGCAACAAGGTGTACGGAGTCCCCTCGGTCAAGGCCAACTGGTACGCGGACGTCAAGCGCGCCGGGTCGATCGGCCGCAACGTCTTCTGGCCGGCCCCCAATGTCGACTCGGGGCTGGTCTCCCTGGTGCGGCGCACCGAGCCGGTGCGGACGACCGCCACCCGGCAGGAGGTCTTCGCGGTGGTGGACGCGGCCTTCGCACAGCGGCGCAAGACTCTGCGCGCGGCCCTCACCGGCTGGGCGGGCTCGGCGCCTGCGGCCGAAGCGGCCCTGGTCGCGGCGGGCATCTCGCCGCAGGCCCGGGGCGAGGCGCTGACGGTGGAGGAGTTCGCGCGGATCGCGGAAGCCAAGTCGGCGGCGGCCGGAGCGGCGAACGCTCGGGCAGCGGCGGTCGAGACCGCGGAGCCCGGAGCGGCGCACGCTCGGGCAGCGGCGGTCGAGGGCGGGGAGTCCGGGGCAGCAGAGGGCAAGGCAGCGGCGGTCGAGACCGGGGAGGGCAAGGCATGAGCGGCGCCGTGGCACCGTCGGTGACCGTCCGGGTCCCCGCCAAGGTCAATGTGCAGCTGGCCGTCGGGGCGCCGCGCCCCGACGGGTTCCACCCGCTGGCCAACGTCTTCCTCGCCGTCGGCCTGTACGACGAGGTCACCGCCACCCCCGCCGACGCGCTCCGCATCACCTGCACGGGCCCCGGCGCCGAGCACGTGCCGCTGGACGCCACGAACCTGGCGGCGAAGGCGGCGACCGCCCTCGCCGCACTCCACGGCCTGAAATCCGACGTGCACCTGCACATCGCCAAGGACATCCCCGTCGCCGGCGGCATGGCGGGTGGCAGCGCGGACGCGGCCGGCGCCCTGCTGGCCTGCGACGCGCTGTGGGGCACCGGAACACCGCACGCCCGGCTCCTCGACATCTGCGCGCAGCTGGGGAGCGACGTGCCGTTCAGCCTGGTGGGCGGGGCGGCGCTCGGGGTGGGGCGGGGCGAGCAGCTGACCGCGCTGGAGGTCGGCGGGGAGTTCCACTGGGTGTTCGCGGTCGCGGACGGCGGGCTGTCGACGCCCGCCGTGTACGGGGAGTTCGACCGGCTGACCGCCGGGACCCGCGTCCCGGAGCCGACCGCTTGCGAGGCGCTCCTCACCGCACTGCGCTCGGGCGACACCGCGGCCCTGGCCGCGGCACTGAGCAACGACCTCCAGCGCGCCGCGCTCTCCCTGCGCCCTTCCCTCGCCGCCACTCTCGCGGCGGGCACCGAGGCGGGCGCGGTCGCGGCGCTGGTCTCCGGGTCGGGGCCGACGACCGCGTTCCTGGTGCCGGACGCGCGGGCGGCGCAGCGGGTCGCGGACGCGCTGCTCGCCTCGGGCACTTGCGTGGCGGCACGTCCGGCGGTCTCTCCCGCCCCCGGCGCGACCGTCCTGGACCGGATCCCCGGCGGCCGGTGAGCCATGGGCCGGCGGTCTGCCCACCACGGGTCGGACCGTCGGCCGGCGGCCGCTAGTCCGTCACTCTCGCCAGGAAGGCGAAGAGGTGGGAGCGGGTCCGCTCGATCTGCTGCTCCAGGGTGAGCGACTCCTCGAACCGGCCGCCCGGCTCCGGCTTCTTCTTGCCGCGTACGTACAGCGAGCAGGCCATGTCGGTGCACATGTAGATGCCCACCGAGTTGCCCTGCCGACCGGCCACGCCCGCCTTGGGGGCGGCCATCAGCGACACGCCGTTGCCGGGGTGCGTGGTCAGACAGATCGCGCACATGCTGCGGTGCAGGAACCCGCGCTGCCGGGACGGGAACCGGAACGTCACGCCGAACAGCTTGCCGTCCGCCGGGTCCTCGGTCACCAGATAGCTGCGGTCGGGCGCCGACAGGTCGCGCCACCCCATGAAGTCCAGGTCCGCCCACGGGCGCTCCGCCAGGTCGCGCGGCATGGGCAGCCGCTTGGCCTCGCCCTTCGAACAGTTGATGAACGACGACCTGATGTCGTTTTCGGTGGCTTCCTTCATGGCTGCGACGCTACGGCTGCCTAGGTAGCCTAGGCAAATGAATAATCAGGTTAGGGGCGAGGCCGGTTCTGCCGGGGAAGGGACGGTGGCGGAGCGTGGCAGCGAAGGTCGGGCTGACCGCTGAGCGAGTGGTGCGGGCGGCGGCGGAACTCGCCGACGAGGTGGGGTTCGAGCGGCTGACGGTGTCGGCGGTGGCACGCGGCCTCGGCGTGAAGGACGCGAGTCTCTATTCGCACGTACGGAGCGCGGAGGACCTGCGGATACGGGTCGCCCTGCTCGCCGCGGACGAATTCGCGGACCGGGTCGGGGAAGCGGTCGGGGGCCGGGCCGGCCGTGACGCGCTGGCCGCCTACGCGGACGCCTACCGCGCCTTCGCCCGCGAACGGCCGGGGCGGTACGCGGCCACCCAGCTGCCACTGTCGCCGGAACGGGCCGCGGAGCTGGGGGCGACGGGGCCCGCCCGTTGTGCGGCGACGACGTACGCGGTGCTGCGCGGTTACGGACTCACCGAACCCTCGGCGACGGACGCGGTACGTCTCCTGCGCGCCACCTTCCACGGCTTCGCCCAGCTGGAGGCGGCGGGCGGCTTCGCGGCGGCCCGGGATGTGGACGCGTCCTGGGCACGTGTCGTGGCGGCGCTGCACGTGGCACTGGAGGGGTGGCCGGGGGACTGACGGCGGGTGCAGGGGGGCGGGGCGTCGAGAGGTACGGCGGCGCGGCTGCCGGTGTCGCGGCGGGCGCCCGTCGGCCGGCCTGCGCGCCCGTCGTCGGCGTACGCCCGCCCCCGTCACGCCCCTGAGGGCACGACGGGCTCGCGCGGAGGACCCGCGCGAGCGGGCCACCGCCCGGGCACGACGGCCACCGCCCGGGAGCCGTCGTGCCCGCCGCCCGCCCGCCGTCGTGGTCGCCGCTGTGCGCCGACTACGCTGGGAGGTCTATCCGTCCCCGCCCCCTGGAGCACCCACTCATGGCCGTCAACCTGGTCAATGTCGAGGCAGTCAGCAAGGTGTACGGCACACGTGCCCTGCTCGACGGCGTCTCACTCGGCGTCTCGGAGGGGGACCGGATCGGGGTCGTGGGCCGTAACGGCGACGGCAAGACCACCCTCATCCGGATGCTCGCCCAGCTGGAGGACGCCGACGGCGGACGTGTCACACACGTCGGCGGTCTGCGCCTCGGCGTCCTCACCCAGCACGACTCGCTCGACCCCGCCGCCACCGTCCGCCACGAGGTCATCGGCGACATGGCCGACCACGAGTGGGCGGGCAGCGCCAAGATCCGCGACGTGCTGACGGGCCTGTTCGGCGGGCTCGACCTGCCTGGATTCGGGCAGGGCCTCGACACCGTCATCGGACCGCTGTCCGGCGGCGAGCGGCGCCGTATCGCGCTCGCCAAGCTGCTCATCGCCGACCAGGACCTGATCGTCCTCGACGAGCCCACCAACCACCTCGACGTGGAGGGCATCAGCTGGCTCGCGGGACACCTGCGGACCCGCCGTTCCGCGCTCGTGTGCGTGACCCACGACCGGTGGTTCCTCGACCAGGTGTGCACCCGGATGTGGGACGTGCAGCGGGGCGCCGTCCACGAGTACGAGGGCGGCTACAGCGACTACGTCTTCGCGCGCGCCGAGCGCGAGCGCATCGCCGCCACCGAGGAGACCAAGCGGCAGAACCTGATGCGCAAGGAGCTGGCCTGGCTGCGCCGCGGAGCTCCGGCCCGTACCTCCAAGCCGCGCTACCGCATCGAGGCGGCCAACGAACTGATCGCCGACGTACCCCCGCCGCGCGACACCAGCGAGCTGATGAAGTTCGCGAACGCCCGCCTCGGCAAGACCGTGTTCGACCTGGAGGACGTGACCGTCCAGGCCGGCCCCAAGGTGCTGCTCAAGCACCTCACCTGGCAGCTCGGCCCCGGCGACCGCGTCGGCCTGGTCGGGGTGAACGGCGCGGGCAAGACCTCGCTCCTCAAGGCCCTCGCGGAAGCCGCCCGTACGCAGGGCGAGACGCAGCCGGCCGCCGGGAAGATCGTCGTGGGCAAGACCGTCAGGCTCGCGTACCTCTCCCAGGAGGTCGCCGAACTCGACCCGAAGCTGCGGGTGCTGGAGGCCGTGCAGAAGGTCCGCGACCGGGTCGACCTCGGCAAGGGCCGGGAGATGACGGCGGGCCAGCTGTGCGAGCAGTTCGGATTCACCAAGGAGAAGCAGTGGACCCCGGTCGGCGACCTCTCCGGCGGTGAGCGGCGCAGGCTGCAGATCCTGCGGCTGCTGATGGACGAGCCGAACGTCCTCTTCCTCGACGAACCGACCAACGACCTCGACATCGAGACCCTCACCCAGCTGGAGGACCTGCTCGACGGATGGCCGGGCTCGATGGTCGTCATCTCGCACGACCGGTTCTTCATCGAGCGGACGACGGACAAGGTGTTCGCACTGCTCGGCGACGCCACGCTGCGCAACCTGCCGCGCGGCCTCGACGAGTACCTGGAGCGCCGCCAGCAGGTCATCGCGGCGGCCGTCGCGGCGGCCCCGGTGAGCGCCGTGGCCGTGAAGTCCGTAAAGCCCGAGAAGTCCTCCGGTGACGTACGGGCCGCGAAGAAGGAGCTCCAGAAGATCGAGCGGCAGCTCACCAAGCTCTCCGAGCGGGAGACGCAGCTGCACGCGCAGATCACCGAGGACGCCACCGACTTCGGCAAGGTCGCCGAGCTCGACACCCAGCTGCGCCGACTCGTGGTCGAGCGCGACGAGTTGGAGATGCGCTGGCTGGAGCTGGCCGAAGAGGCGTGAGCCGTCGGTCGTGCCGTGCAGCGCGTCCGTACCTCCGCGCGGACGTTCCGTACCTCCGGGCGGACGTAGAGAACGCGTAGAGGGCTCATAACGAGCGCATCACAGGCCGGTCCTCCCTTGGGAACAGGGGGGGACCGGCCCCTTGTCCGAGGTGACTCCAGTGATAGAAAGAAGCCCCGCTCGACTGACGTAGATCTGCGGGATCCAAGCCCGATTCGCTCCTTTCCGGGGGCATTGCCGCCCGTCCGGGGGCATGGCCGCCCGGAATCGCGGGGGAGACCGACCGGGCAGCGGACCACCCGTGTGAAGAGGTAAGTGCTGATGTCTCAGCCGCCCAACCAGCCGCCGCAGGGGGGCTTCGGCGCCCCGCAGGACCCGCAGAATCCGCAGGGCGGGGTTCCGCAGGGCCCGCCTCCCGGGGTTCCGCAGCAGCCGCCGGCCCCGCCGCAGATGCCGGGCACCCCGCCGCCGGGACAGCCGGGCTACGGCTACCCGCAGGGGCCGCCGCCCGCCGCCGACAACCCGTACGCGCAGCCGACCCCGCCGCCCGGCCAGCCCCAGCCCGGCCAGCCGCAGCCCGGTTACGGCTACCCGGGCCAGCCCGGCACCCCGCCGCCGCCCGGCTACGGCTACCCGCAGCAGGGCCCGGCCGGCCAGCCGACCTACCCCGGCGCCCCGATGCCGGCCGGACCCGGCGGGGGCGGGCCGCAGAAGCAGAAGCTGATGCTCATCATCGGTGCGGCTGTCGCCGCGCTGATCGTCATCGGCGGCGGCATCTACCTGGTGTCCGGCGACGACGAGCCCGCCCCGGTCGCCAAGCCGAGCGGATCCGCTCAGCCGAGCGGCAGCGCCACCCCCGACGCGGGCGACGGCAAGGGCCCCGGCGACACCCCGGGCCGCGACGCGGGCACGGACCTCAACGCGGGCCGCAAGCCCGGCGAGGCCAAGGTCCTGTGGGCCAACGTCAACAAGGTCGACCTGCCGAAGAACGGTGGCGAGGTCATGCCGTCCTGGTTCGTTGGCGACACCGTCATCCAGACGTACTACCGGACGATGACGGCGTACGGCGTGGCGGACGGGAAGAAGCGGTGGGAGCTCCAGTTCCCGAACAAGGTGTGCGGTGCCCCTCAGCAGAAGGGCACGGGCGACAAGGTCGTCATCGGTGTGGAGGACAACAACACCGAGAAGGCCAAGTGCAACCAGATGCAGCAGGTCGACCTGAAGGCGGGGAAGACGGGCTGGCGCAAGGAGATCCCGAAGGAGAACCTCTTCGACATCCTCAGCAGCCCGGAGTTCGTGGCCATGGGTGACACAATCACGGTCTCCCGGATGGGCGTTGTCAGCGCCTTCCGCATCAGCGACGGCTCGAAGCTGTTCGGCGACCTGAAGTTCGGTGCGTGCGGTGCGGACGCGTTCGCGTCCAACGGCAGCAAGCTCATCGCGATCGACGGCTGCGGCAGCGGCGACGACGGCACCGAGCAGGTCCGCGAGGCCGACCCGGCGACCGGCAAGGGCAAGTGGGCCTGGAAGGTCCCCAAGGGCTGGGCCGTGAAGCGCGTCTTCTCCGTCGAACCGCTGGTTCTCTACATGGAGAACAAGGACAAGAAGGCGGGCAACGTCTCCTTCTTCAAGTCCAACGGCGCCCCCGCTGCCCAGATGACCGGCGAACTGCCGTCCCCGCAGTGCGGCTGGGCCATCATGGACCGCGCCCTCCAGGGCTGCACGGGCGTCACCGCCGACGCGACCACGCTGTACGTGGCGTCCGAGGCCAAGTCCGGTGGCGTCGGCACCGGCCGCTCCAACGAGGTACGGGCGTACGACGTCACCACCGGCAAGCGCAAGTGGGTCTCCTCGCTCCAGGACCGCACCCTGCTGCCGGTCAAGACCGAGGACGGCAGCGTTTTCGCCTACGCCGAACCGACGTACGACAAGGGCGGCGAGATCGTGAAGATCCCCGCGGCGGGCGGCTCTCCGGCACCTGTGCTGAAGAACCCGGAGGCGGTGGCGAGCCTGGAGAGGTCCTTCTTCTCGAAGCGGATCTCGTACGAGGACGGGCGGCTGTTCCTGGCGCCGGACCGGATCTCCGGCAAGGACGACGAACAGCCCAAGACCCTCCTCGCCTTCGGCAACTAATCCACGCTCCGTCTCCCCCCTCAGAGGTAAAACCCCATGACCCAGCCGCCCAGCCCGCCCAACGAACCCCCGAAGGACGGGGACGGCACTCCGCCCTCCTCCCCCTTCGCCAAGAACCCGGAGCCCGGCCCCACCCCGGCCCAGGCCCCGCAGACCCCGCAGGCCCCGCAGTCGCAGCCCCCGGCCGGCGGTTTCGGCGCCCCGACGCCCCCGCCCCCCGGCGGCTTCGGCGCGCCCACCCCGCCGCCCCCGGGCCAGCAGCCGGGCTACGGCTACCCGCAGGCACCCGGTCAGCCCCCGCAGGCACCCCAGGCCCCGGCCACCCCGCCGCCCCCGGCCGGCTACGGCTACCCGGGCCAGCAGCCCCCGCCCGGCCAGCAGCCGTACGGGCAGCCCGGCCAGCCCGACAGCGCCCAGCAGCCCCCCGCGTACGGCTACCCCGGCCAGCCCCACAGCGCCCAGCAGCCCACCGCGACGTACGGCATGTACCCGCCCCAGGCCCCCACCCCGCCGCCCGGCCGGAGCGGTGGCGGCGGGCTGACCACCCAGCTCAAGATCATCATCGCGGCGGTCGTCGCCCTCGTCCTGATCGTCGGCGGCGGTGTCGTCTACAAGGCGACCAGCGGTGACGACCCGAAGGACACCGCGGGCGGCAGCTCGGGCGGCACCGATGGCGGCAAGGGCGACGACAAGGCGGACCCGGCCGCACCCAAAGCGCCGGACGGCCCCGGCAAGGAGAAGGTCCCGGGCAGCCCCGCCTCCAAGGTGAAGTTCCAGATCCCGATCCCGGTGGTGAAGGAGCTCACCTCCTTCAAGGGCTCCTGGATCACCGACAAGGTCTACGCCAAGCCGCACATCAACAGCGTCATCGGGTACGACATCGACAAGGGCACCCAGCTCTGGAAGATCCCCCTCCCCGGCGCGGTCTGCGGCAGCTCCCGCTGGAACACCGCCGACAACACCAAGGGCGCCATCCTCTTCGAGGGCCCCAAGGAAGCGGGCAAGAAGACGGCCCAGTGCACCCAGGTCGGACTGATCGACCTGGTCGGCGGCAAGCTGCTCTGGCAGAAGCAGTTCATGAACGGCGACCGCCCCGCCTCCATGGAGAACGTCACCATCAGCGGCAACACCGTCGCCGCCGCCACCCTCTACGGCGGGGGCGCGTTCGACCTCACCGGCAAGGAACTGTGGAGCCCCAAACCCACCGGTGACAACTGCAAGGACAAGGGGTACGCGGGCGGCCCCCACGGCCTCGTCGCACTGCGCTACTGCGGTGACTACGACTCCCCGAAGATCCTCGTCCAGACGCTGAACCCGGCCAGCGGCAAGGACCTGAGCACCTTCACGATGCCCGCCGGCGCCGACAAGGCCAACGTCCTGTCGGTGAAGCCGCTGGTCGTCGCCGCCGACGTCAACGACTCGGCCGAGGGCACCTCCGGGATGTCCGACATCTTCTCGGTGGACGCACAGGGCAAGCAGCTCGCCCGCATCCCGGTCGACGGAGAGAAGTACGACCCCGACTGCGACTTCGACGACATCGAGAACTGCTCCCAGGTCGCCGTCGGCAACAACAAGGTCTACCTGCCGACCCTGGAGCACCAGGGCAAGGCCGACACCGGCCGCACCAACGAGATCGTCGCCTTCGACCTCACCACCGGCAAGCCCACCGCGGACCGCATGGACGCGGGCGAGCGCTACTCGATGTACCCGCTCCAGATGGACGGCGGAAACCTGATCGTCTACAAGACCCCGCCGTACGACAAGGGCGGACAGGTCGTCAGCATCGACGGCGGCTCACTCAAGCAGACCGTCCTGCTGGACAACCCGGCCGACCGCTCCGTCATGGACGCCGAGCGCGAGTTCTCCTTCAACCTGAAGAACCTCAGGTACGCGAACGGCCGGCTCTTCCTCTCGCACGAGCTGCTGAGCGAGGACAACTCCACGAAGAAGTACCTGGCAGTGGTCTTCGGCACCGGCTGACAGAGCCGGACCCGTGCCCGGGGCGGCCCCGGTGGAGCAGCACGCTCCACCGGGGCCGCCCTCTTGTTCTCCCTACCTCGCCGAGGGCTGCAACTAGTCCCTAATGGGCAGTATTTCGGCAATCCGGGCGGCTTCTTACGGGTAAGGGGCGCGCAACGTCGAACAAGCGTGTAGCTTGCCGGGGCAGGAGGCCGGGGGGCCTGGTCCTGGGGGAATGTGGGGGTTTTCCGATGGGCGTGCGGCTCATGGTGGTCGACGACCACCGCCTGCTCGCCGAGGCACTCGCCTCGGCGCTCAAACTCCGCGGGCACCGGGTGCTGGCCGCCGCCGCCCCCACCGCCGGGGCGGCCGAACTCGTGGTCAGCCGCGCCCCGGAGGTCTGTCTCTTCGGTACGGCGACCCCTGCCCTGCCTGGCACCTTCGACCCGATCGTACGGATCAAGCGCGAGCGTCCCCAGGTGGCCGTCGTGGTCCTGGGGCCCGTCCCCAGCCCGCGCGGCATCGCCGCCGCCTTCGCCGCGGGCGCCGCCGGATACGTACGGCACGATGAACGCATAGAGGGTGTCGAGCGCGCCATGGTGAAGGCGCGCACCGGCGAGGCCGCGGTGGCCCCCGGGCTCCTCCAGGGCGCGTTCGCCGAGCTCCTCAACCCGGCCGCCCAGCCCGACGACGAGGGCCAGCGGCTGCTGCACATGCTCACCCCGCGCGAGGTCGAGGTGCTGGTACGGGTCGCCGACGGCGAGGACACCCGGCTCATCGCGGCCGGCATGGGCATCGCTCCCAGTACCGCGCGCACCCATGTCCAGCGGGTGCTGATGAAGCTGGGTGTGGGCTCCCGGCTGGAGGCGGCCGCCCTCGCCGCCCGCACCGGTCTCCTCGACCGGGCGACCGTCGCTCCGCAGGAGCAGTAACCCCGCGCGCCCGCACGGCGCGCGTGTCGACGTGAGTGCGCCACGCGGCAACTCAGCCACGCCGTCGCACACTTCGCCCGAAATCAGGCCGATGACATTGACGACGCTGTTGGCCTGTGATTTGTTGTGTTCGATTCTGTTGGCGGCTGTGGGTGCGTGAGGTGCAAGTGAAGAAGACATCGACCCGGCTCGCCGACGGCCGTGAACTCCTCTACTACGACCTGACCGACGGCCGCGCCCGTGACGCGCACGACCCGCGCCCGCTCGCCCCGGTGGTCACCACCTCGGAGATCCGGCACGACGTCCTGCTCGACGACCACGTCGCCATCGCCTCGCACCGCCAGGACCGGACCTACCTGCCGCCCGCCGACGCCTGCCCGCTCTGCCCCTCCCGCGAAGGCCACCACAGCGAGATCCCGGCGGACGGCTACGACGTGGCGGTCTTCGAGAACCGCTTCCCCTCCCTCGCCGGGGAATTCGGCCGCTGCGAAGTGGTCTGCTTCACCGACGACCACCACTCCTCCTTCGCCGACCTCGACGAGGAGCACGCCGGACTGGTACTCGAAGCGTGGACGGACCGCACCGCCGAACTGGCTCAACTCCCCTCCGTGGAACAGGTGTACTGCTTCGAGAACCGCGGCGCCGAGATCGGCGTCACCCTCGGCCACCCGCACGGCCAGATCTACGGCTACTCCTTCACCACCCCCCGCACCGCCCTGATGCTCCGCTCGCTCCAGACCCACGCCGCCCGCACCGGCGGCGCCTCGAACCTCTTCGACGAGGTCGTCGCCCGGGAACGCACCGACGGCTCGCGCGTCGTCCTCGAGGGGGAACACTGGGTCGCTTTCGTCCCCTACGCCGCGCACTGGCCCTACGAGGTGCACCTCTACCCCACCCGGCGGGTCCCCGACCTGCGCGCCCTCGGCGACGGGGCGCGCGCCGAATTCCCCTGCCTGTACCTGGAGCTGCTGCGCCGTTTCGACCGGCTCTTCGGGCCCGGCATGCCGCCCACCCCGTACATCTCCGGCTGGCACCAGGCGCCCTTCCGGTACGCGGGCCGCGAGGAGTTCGCGCTGCATCTGGAGCTTTTCACCATTCGCCGCACACCGGGCAAACTGAAGGCCCTCGCGGGCTCCGAGTCCGGCATGGGCGCGTTCATCAACGACGTGTCGCCGGAGGCCGCGGCGACACGACTGCGAGAGGTTGCGAGCGAGAAATGAAGTATCTGGTCACCGGCGGCGCGGGCTACGTCGGCAGCGTCGTCACGGCGCACCTCCTCGAAGCCGGTCACGAGGTGACCGTGCTCGACGACCTCTCGACCGGATTCCGCGAGGGCGTCCCGGCGGGCGCCGCCTTCATCGAGGGGCGCATCCAGGACGCGGGCCGCCACCTGGACGCCTCCTACGACGGAGTCCTGCACTTCGCCGCGTTCTCGCAGGTCGGCGAGTCCGTCACCGACCCGGAGAAGTACTGGCGGAACAACGTCGGCGGCACCATGGCCCTGATCGCCGCGATGCGCGACGCCGGGGTGCGCACCCTGGTGTTCTCCTCGACGGCGGCCACGTACGGCGAACCCGAGCGCTCCCCGATCACCGAGGACCTGCCGACCGCGCCCACCAACCCGTACGGCGCCACCAAGCTGGCCGTCGACCACATGATCAGCGGCGAGTGCGCCGCCCACGGCCTGGCGGCGGTCTCACTGCGCTACTTCAACGTGGCGGGGGCGTACGGCAGCCTCGGCGAGCGGCACGACCCGGAGTCGCACCTGATCCCGCTGGTACTCCAGGTCGCCCGGGGCCGCCGCGAGACGATCTCGGTCTTCGGCGACGACTACCCCACCCCGGACGGCACCTGCGTCCGCGACTACATCCACGTCGCGGACCTCGCCGAGGCCCACCTGCTCGCCGCCGCTGCCGCCGGGCCGGGCGAACACCTGATCTGCAACCTCGGCAACGGCAACGGATTCTCCGTCCGCGAGGTCATCGACACCGTCCGCAAGGTCACCGGGCACCCGGTCCCGGAGACGGCGGCCGCCCGCCGCCCGGGCGACCCGGCGACCCTGGTCGCCTCCGCCGACCGGGCCAAGGCCGCACTCGGCTGGTCGCCGAAGCGCACCGACCTGGCCGAAATCATCGGCGACGCCTGGCGATTCACCCAGCACATCGACGGCGGCCGCGGCAGCGACGGCAGCGGCAGGGGGGAGTAGAGCGGCATGCACGAGGCCCAACTGACGGACGAATTCGAGCGGTTGTACGGCTACGAGCCGGAGGGGGTCTGGGCCGCGCCCGGCCGGGTCAACCTGATCGGGGAGTACACCGACTTCAACGACGGCTTCGTGATGCCGCTCGCCCTCCCGCACACTGCCCGTGTCGCAGTCGCGCGCCGCACCGACGGCCTCCTGCGCCTGCACTCGGGCGACAACGAGGCGGCCGCGATCGACGACAACAAGTCGGCTGCGAGCGACGACATCAACGAGTCGGCCGAGAGCGGCAGCGGCGCAGGGGGAGACGGCAGCGGTGGTGTCACGGAGCTGCGCGTCGACTCCCTCACCCCGCTGGACCCCGCCGGAGGCTGGTGGTCCTACCTCGCCGGAGTCGTCTGGGCGCTGCGGGAGAAGGGCTACGGGGCGGAAATGGCGGGCGGCGCCGACGTGCACCTGCGCTCCACCGTCCCCACCGGAGCCGGCCTCTCCTCGTCGGCGGCCCTGGAGGTCGCCCTCGCCCTCGCCCTCACCGACCTGCACCGCATCCCGCTCACCCGGCCCGAGCTGGCCCAGCTCTGCCAGTACGCGGAGAACGCCTTCGTCGGCGTGCCCTGCGGAATCATGGACCAGACGGCCTCCGCCTGCTGCGAGGCCGGACACGCCCTGCATCTCGACACCCGGGACCTCACCAGGCGGCAGATCCCCTTCGACCTGCCCGCCCACGGCCTGGCCCTGCTGGTCGTGGACACCCGGGTCAAACACGCACTGGGCGACGGCGCGTACGCCGAGCGCCGCAGCGGCTGCGAGGAGGGAGCCCGGCTGCTGGGCGTCGGCCACCTCCGCGACATCAGCCACGCACAGCTGGACGACGCACTCGCGAAGCTGCCCGACGAGCGCGTCCGCCGCTACGTCCGCCACGTCGTCTCCGACAACCACCGGGTGGCGCAGGTGGCGGCCCATCTCGACGCGGGCGACCCCCGCGCGATCGGCCCCCTGCTCCTCGAGGGCCACGCCTCGCTCCGGGACGACCTGCGGATCTCCTGCCCCGAGCTGGACCTGGTCGTCGAGACGGCGGCACACGCGCCGGGCGTGCACGGCGCACGGATGACCGGCGGCGGCTTCGGCGGCTCGGCGATCGTGCTCGCGGAAGCTGCCGCGGTGGCGGACTTCAGCCGCCGCGTCGAGACCGCGTTCGAGGCGGCGGGCCATCGCAGCCCACGGCTGTTCCCCGCGACCCCCTCGGCCGGAGCGCGCCAACTGGCAGGAGGGAAAAGGCGGTTGGGATCAGGAACTGCCCATTCCCTCTCTCCTTCTGTCACAACCGGACACGGGGACCACACGCCGGCCCCCGACCCCGAACAGTTCTGCAAATAGCCTTCCCGTCACCGCCCCCGCCCGTACTCTGAGGCGTGAGGACCGGTGGGGGCCGGTGCTGATCAGGGGGCGAGACAGCCGGATACGACGCCCGGGGCGGGGTAGTGATCAGCACACGGCGGCGGCCGTCTGCTGATCCGAGCACCCGGCCCGGGAGTCGTGTCCGCGCGGATCCGCCTCCCGAGCCCATGGGGGTGTCAGAGGCTGTGGTTCGTATCCGGGTCCTGGTGGTCGACGACCACCGAATCTTTGCCGAGTCGCTCGCCGCCGCCCTCGCGGCGGAACCGGACGTCGACGTGGCGGCAGCGGGCAGCGGGCCCGCCGCGCTGCGCTGTCTGGAGCGGGGAGCGGCGGAGGGCCGCACGTTCGACGTGATGCTCATCGACGCCGACCTGGGCACGGCGCTCGCGCCGGGCGGCGGGTCGCCGCACCAGCCGGCGGCCGTGGCGGTCGCCGTCCCGGACAGCGGTGTCGAGCAGGACGGGCTGGTCGACGGCATCTCGCTGGTCGCAGGCGTCCGCAGCTCTCACCCCGCCGTCCGCACCGTGGTCCTCGCGGAGAAGGACGACCCGCGCAGGGCCGCCCTCGCCCTGCAGGCCGGCGCCTGCGGCTGGGTCGCCAAGGACTGCTCGCTGCAACGGCTGCTCGCCGTCATCCGGGGTGTGCTCCGAGAGGAGACGCATCTGCCGCCCGCCCTCCTCACCGGAGTGCTGCGCGAACTGACCGCGGCCCGCAAGCACCGCACCGAGAGCGAACTGCTGGTGGAGTCACTGACCCCGCGCGAGCGGGAGGTACTGCGCTGCATGGTGGCGGGACTCGGCCGCAAGGCGGTCGCCGAGCGGCTCTTCCTGTCCCCGCACACCGTCCGCACCCACATGCAGAACGTGCTGGGGAAGCTGGGCGTGCACTCCACGCTCGCCGCCGTCGCCCTGGCGCGGCGGGCCGGCGTCGGCCCCGCCGAGCTAGGGCGACCCGGGGAGGTTGTCGAACGGGGCGGTCAGCTGGCGTAGCAGCCCCGCCAGTTCGCCGCGCTGCCCGCGGCTGAGCTCGGCCAGGATGGACCGCTCCTGCTCCAGCAGCCCCGCCAGTGCCTGATCGGCGCGGTCGCGCCCCTCGTCGGTGAGCCGCACGAGGACGCCCCGGCGGTCGCTGGGATCGGGCAGCCGCTCGACCAGGCCCTTCTTGGCGAGCCTGTCGATCCGGTTGGTCATGGTGCCCGAGGTGACCAGGGTCTGCGTCAGCAACTGCCCGGGGGAGAGCTGGTACGGGGCACCGGCCCGCCGCAGCGAGGTCAGTACGTCGAATTCCCACGGCTCGAGGCTGTGTTCGGAGAACGCGAGTCGGCGGGCCCGGTCGAGATGGCGCGCCAGACGGGACACCCGACTGAGCACCTCAAGCGGCTCCACGTCGAGGTCGGGGCGCTCGCGGCGCCATGCTGCGACCAGACGGTCGACCTCGTCCTCCATGCGATCAGTGTAGGGGGTCTGTCGACATGAAGTCTCTTCAGGTCAAGTCTCTTGACATCAAGATACTTTCCCGGGGACCCTTGCCCCATGACGACACCACCCACCCCCGTCTGGGACCCCTCCCGCTACCTCCGCCACGAAGGCCACCGCACCCGCCCCTTCCTCGACCTCCTCGCCCGCATCAACCCCACCACCCCACCCACCCGCATCGCAGACCTGGGCTGCGGCGCCGGCAACGTCACGACACTGCTCACCGAACGCTGGCCCCACGCACAGGTCACCGGCCTCGACAACTCACCCGAGATGCTCGCGCGGGCACAGCAGTACACCACCCCCCGCCTCACCTTCGCCCACGCCGACGCGGCTACCTGGGCGCCACCGGCCGCCTCGTACGACCTGATCGTCTCCAACGCCCTCCTCCAATGGGTCCCCGGCCACCCGGACCTCCTCGCGGGCTGGCTCCACGCCCTCACCCCCGGCGGCACCCTCGCCTTCCAGGTCCCCGGCAACTTCGACGCCCCCAGCCACACCCTGCTCGCCACGCTCCGCGACTCCGCGCGCTGGCGCACCCGGCTGGCGCGCACCGACGCAGGCGACCGCCCGGCCGCCGTCGAAACCCCCGCCGGCTATCTCGCCCGGCTCACCGCGCTCGGCTGCACCGCCGACGTCTGGGAAACCACGTACCAACACGTCCTGACCGGCGAGGACGCCGTACTGGACTGGGCCAAGGGCACCACACTGCGGCCCGTGCTCACCGCACTCGCCGACGACGAGGAAGCCACCGCGGCCTTCACCGCCGAATACGCCGCACTCCTCCGCACGGCCTACCCGGCGACCGCCGCAGGCACCGTCTTCCCGTTCCGCCGGATCTTCGCCGTGGCGGTGACCCAGTGATCGACGCACTGGACCACGTACAGCTCGCCGCCCCGCCCGGCAGCGAAACCGCCCTGCGCACGTACTACACCGACGTGCTGGGCATGCGCGAAACCCCCAAGCCGCCGGTGCTCGCCGCACGCGGCGGCTGCTGGTTCGAAACCGGCGGCGTCCAGCTGCACCTCGGCATCGAGGAGGACTTCCACCCGGCGAGGAAGGCCCACCCGGGCATCAGGGTCACCGCCATCGAGGCCTACGCCCGCCGACTGGCCTCGCACGGGGCGGACGTGGTGTGGGACGGCCACCTCCCGGGCCACAAGAGGTTCTACTCCACCGACCCGGTGGGCAACAGGCTCGAATTCATGGAACGGGAACCGTCCGGGGCCTGACCCGGCCCGACCCCGACCCGCGCTCAGCTCCCGCGGTGCCCCACCAGGGCCGGCTTCCCGTACTCAGCTCCCGCGGTGCCCCACCAGGCGCGGCTTCCCGTACTCAGCTCTTGCGGTGCCCTATCAGGCGCGGCTTCGCCTCCAGGTTCTCCAGACCGTGCCAGCAGAGATTCACCAGATGCGCGGCGACCTCCGCCTTCTTGGGCTTGCGCACGTCCAGCCACCACTGCCCCGTCAACGCCACCATCCCGACCAGCGCCTGCGCATACAGCGGCGCCAGCTTCGGATCAAAACCCCGGGCCTTGAACTCCAGCCCGAGAATGTCCTCCACCTGGGTGGCGATGTCCGAGATCAGCGACGCGAAGGTACCCGTCGACTGGGCGACCGGCGAATCCCGCACCAGAATGCGGAAACCGTCCGTGTACGTCTCGATGTAGTCCAGCAGCGCGAAGGCCGCCTGCTCCAGGAGCTCCCGCGGATGACCGGCGGTCAGCGCACTCTGCACCATGTGCAGCAGCGCCCGCATCTCCCGGTCGACCACCACCGCGTACAGCCCCTCCTTCCCACCGAAGTGCTCGTACACGACAGGCTTCGACACCCCGGCCTTCGCCGCGATCTCCTCCACCGACGTGCCCTCGAAACCCTTCGCCGCGAAGAGCGTGCGGCCGATGTCCAGCAACTGCTCACGGCGTTCCGCACCCGTCATCCGGACCCGACGGGTCCGCCGGGCCGGGGTACGGGGCTTCTCCCCGCCCGGACCCGCCGCTCCGGAACTGCCCTTGCTGCTGTTGCTGCCGTCGGTCGCCACGGGCTCCATCATGCCGTTTCTGTTCGCTCTGTCGTGCGCCGGGACGCCAGGCGCGACGCGGTCGGCCAGCGGACGTCGTACGCCCAGCCCGCCTTCTCGAACCAGCGGATGAGCCGGGCCGACGAGTCGACCTGCCCCCTCATCACCCCGTGCCGCGCACTGGTGGGATCCGCGTGGTGCAGGTTGTGCCACGACTCACCACAGGAGAGGACCGCGAGCCACCACACGTTGCCCGAACGGTCCCGCGACTTGAAGGGGCGCTTGCCGACCGCGTGACAGATCGAGTTGATCGACCACGTCACATGGTGCAGCAGCGCCACCCGGACCAGGGAACCCCAGAAGAACGCCGTGAACGCACCCCACCAGGACATCGTGACCAGACCGCCGACAACCGGAGGAATGGCCAGCGACAGGATCGTCCAGTAGATGAAGTCGCGGGAAATCCGCCGGATCGCCGGATCCTTGATCAGATCCGGAGCGTACTTCTCCTGCGACGTCTGCTCCTCGTCGAACATCCAGCCGATGTGCGCCCACCACAGGCCCTTCATCAGCGACGGCAGATCCTCGCCGAACCGCCACGGCGAATGCGGGTCGCCCTCCGCGTCCGAGAACTTGTGATGCTTGCGGTGATCGGCCACCCAGCGCACCAGCGGACCCTCGACCGCCATCGAGCCCATCACCGCGAGCACGATCCGCAACGGACGCTTTGCCTTGAAACTGCCGTGCGTGAAATAGCGGTGGAACCCGATCGTGATGCCGTGGCAGCCCCAGTAGTACATGAACACCAGCAGACCCAGATCGAGCCAGCTCACCCCCCAGCCCCAGGCCAGCGGAACCGCCGCCAGCAGGGCGACGAAAGGCACGGTGATGAACACGAGCAGGGCGATCTGCTCAATGGAACGCTTCGACTCGCCGCCGCGGGTCGCCATCGGGACATCCCCGCCGGAAGCCGGGGCGGAATCGTTGCGAAGATCGGGGCTGGTGGTCATGGAGATCCCCTGTGGGGTGAGGAGACGACAGATACTTGGCTACGGTTCCGTAACCTACGGCCTCGTAAGTATGGCAGCGGTGAGGCCCGCGGTACGAGGTCATCGGGTACCCGAATATGGGGACCCCTACCGAGGACACCTATCCTGGACCGCGTCGGACAGCGCGGTCCGAGTTCCTGCCTGACGCGTATCCCACTGCAAGGAGCCGCACCTGTGAGCAGTGCCGACCAGAGCACCCCCAACACCAGCCCCGAGCTGCGTGCCGACATCCGCCGCCTCGGCGACCTCCTCGGCGAGACGCTCGTACGGCAGGAGGGCCCCGAGCTCCTGGAGCTCGTCGAACGGGTCCGGGCCCTCACCCGCACCGACGGCGAAGCCGCAGCAGACCTCCTCGGCGACATGGACCTCCAGACCGCCGCCCGCCTCGTACGCGCCTTCTCCACCTACTTCCACCTCGCCAACGTCACCGAACAGGTGCACCGCGGCCGCGAGCTGCGCGAGCTGCGCGCCGTCGAGGGCGGACTGCTGGCCCGCACCGCCGACCTGCTCAAGGACGCCGACCCCGAGCACCTCCAGCAGACCGTCAACAACCTCAACGTGCGCCCCGTCTTCACCGCACACCCCACCGAAGCAGCCCGCCGCTCCGTCCTCAACAAGCTGCGGCGCATCGCCGAACTCCTGGAAACCCCGGTCATCGCCTCCGACCGGCGCCGCCACGACCGCCGGCTCGCCGAGAACATCGACCTCATCTGGCAGACCGACGAACTGCGCGTCGTCCGCCCCGAGCCCGCCGACGAAGCCCGCAACGCCATCTACTACCTCGACGAACTGCACGCGGGCGCCGTCGGCGACGTCCTGGAAGACCTGGCCGCCGAACTGGAAAGGGTCGGCGTCCAGCTCCCGCCCGGCACCCGCCCCCTCACCTTCGGCACCTGGATCGGCGGCGACCGCGACGGCAACCCCAACGTCACCCCCGCCGTCACCCGCGACGTACTGATCCTCCAGCACGAACACGGCATCACCGACGCCCTCGAACTCGTCGACCAGCTGCGCGCCCAGCTCTCCCACTCCATCCGCTACACCGGCGCCACCGACGAACTCCTCACCTCCCTCCAGGCCGACCTCGGACGACTGCCCGAGATCAGCCCCCGCTACAAGCGCCTCAACGCCGAAGAGCCCTACCGCCTCAAGGCCACCTGCATCCGGCAGAAGCTCGTCAACACCCGCGAACGCCTCGCCGCCGGCACCGCCCACCGCCCCGGCTGCGACTACCTCGGCACCAGCGAACTCATCGAGGACCTCACCCTCATCCAGACCTCGCTGCGCGAACACCGCGGCGAACTGTTCGCAGACGGCCGCATGGACCGCACCATCCGCACCCTGGCCGCCTTCGGCCTCCAGCTGGCCACCATGGACGTCCGCGAACACGCCGACGCCCACCACCACGCCCTCGGCCAGCTCTTCGACCGCCTCGGCGAGGAATCCTGGCGCTACGCCGACATGCCGCGCGAATACCGCCAGAAGCTCCTCGCCAAGGAACTCCGCTCCCGGCGCCCCCTCGCCCCCGTCCCCGCACCCCTCGACGCCGCCGGCGAGAAGACCCTCGGCGTGTTCCTCACCGTCAAGGACGCCCTCGAACGCTTCGGCCCCGAGGTCATCGAGTCCTACATCATCTCCATGTGCCAGGGCGCCGACGACGTCTTCGCCGCCGCCGTACTCGCCCGCGAGGCCGGACTCCTCGACCTGCACGCCGGCTGGGCCAGGATCGGCATCGTGCCGCTCCTGGAAACCACCGACGAACTGCGCGCCGCCGACATCATCCTCGACGAGATGCTCGCCGACCCCTCCTACCGACGGCTTGTCTCCCTGCGCGGCGACGTGCAGGAAGTCATGCTCGGCTACTCCGACTCCTCCAAGTTCGGTGGCATCACCACCTCCCAGTGGGAGATCCACCGCGCCCAGCGCCGACTGCGCGACGTCGCCCACCGCTACGGAGTACGGCTGCGCCTCTTCCACGGCCGCGGCGGCACCGTCGGCCGCGGCGGCGGCCCCTCGCACGACGCGATCCTCGCCCAGCCCTGGGGCACCCTCGAAGGCGAGATCAAGGTCACCGAACAGGGCGAGGTCATCTCCGACAAGTACCTCGTCCCCTCACTGGCCCGCGAGAACCTGGAACTGACCGTCGCGGCCACCCTCCAGGCCTCCGCACTGCACACCGCACCCCGCCAGTCCGACGAAGCCCTCGCCCGCTGGGACGCGGCCATGGACACCGTCTCCGAGGCCGCCCACACCGCCTACCGGGCTCTCGTCGAGGACCCGGACCTGCCGAACTACTTCCTCGCCTCGACCCCCGTCGACCAGCTCGCCGACCTGCACCTCGGCTCGCGGCCCTCCCGCCGACCCGGCTCCGGCGTCTCCCTCGACGGCCTGCGGGCCATCCCGTGGGTGTTCGGCTGGACCCAGTCCCGGCAGATCGTCCCCGGCTGGTTCGGCGTCGGCTCAGGCCTCAAGGCACTGCGCGAGGCAGGACTGGAAAGCGTCCTGGAAGAAATGCACGCGCACTGGCACTTCTTCCGCAACTTCCTCTCCAACGTGGAGATGACCCTCGCGAAGACCGACCTGCGCATCGCACGTCACTATGTCGACACACTGGTGCCCGACGAGCTGAAGCACGTGTTCACCGCCATCGAAGCCGAACACGCACTCACCGTGCAGGAAGTGCTCCGCATCACCGGCGGCACCGAACTCCTGGACACCAGCCCGGCCCTCCAGCAGACGTTCGCCATCCGCGACGCCTACCTGGACCCGATCTCCTACCTCCAGGTAGCCCTGCTCAAGCGCCAGCGCGACGCGGCCGCCGCCGACGAGGAACCGGACCCGCTCCTGGCCCGCGCACTCCTGCTGACCGTCAACGGAGTCGCGGCGGGACTGCGCAACACCGGCTGATCACCAGCACACACGAGAGAGGGCGCCCCCGGACTTCTCCGGGGGCGCCCTCACACATGCTGACCAGCCGTGGAGACCCGCTACGAGTTGTACGTCGACTGCGCCCGCTCAAGACCCTCGATGACCAGCGCCTCCACCGCATCCGACGCCCGGTCCACGAAGTAGTCCAGCTCCTTCTTCTCCGCCGACGAGAAGTCCTTCAGCACGAAGTCCGCAACCTGCATCCGCCCCGGCGGACGGCCGATGCCGAAACGCACCCGGTGGTAATCGGGCCCCATCGACTTCGTCATCGACTTCAGACCGTTGTGCCCGTTGTCGCCACCGCCGAGCTTGAGGCGCAGCACCCCGTAGTCGATGTCCAGTTCGTCATGGATCGCGACGATGTTCGCCGTCGGCACCTTGTAGAAATCGCGCAACGCCGTCACCGGACCACCCGACAAATTCATGTACGACAACGGCTTCGCCAGCACCACACGGCGGTTGTACGGGCCCGGAGGACCGATACGGCCCTCAAGGACCTGCGCCCGTGCCTTGTGCGACTTGAACTTCCCGCCGATCCGCGAGGCGAGGAGGTCCGCGACCATCCAGCCCACGTTGTGCCGGTTCGCCGCGTACTCGGGACCCGGGTTGCCCAGGCCCACCACCAGCCAGGGAGCCGAAGGGTCCGCCGGAGCCGGACTCGGGGTCGTCATCTGCATCTCTCCTTCATACCGAAAAGGCCCGCACGCACGGCAGCCGCCGCCCCGCACCCCTCGGGCGCGGAACGGCGGCTGCACCGCAGAACTGTGAAGCTACGAGGCTCAGGCCTCGGCACCCTCGGCGTCGGCGTCCGCGGCCGGCTCCTCGTGCGCGGCGCTGACCTGGATGACGATGGCGTCGCCGTCGGTCACCAGCGAGGTGCCCTCGGGCAGCGTGATGTCCTTGGCGTGGATCGCGTCACCGGCGGTCAGACCCTGCACCGAGACAGTGACCGACTCGGGGATGTGGGTGGCCTCGGTCTCGACGGAAAGCGTGTTGAGCACGTTCTCCAGGAGGTTGCCGCCCGGCGCCAGGTCGCCCTCGGAGATGACCGAGACCTCGACCGTGACACGCTCGCCGCGCTTGACCGCGAGCAGGTCGACGTGGGTCAGGGTGCGCTTGATGGCGTCACGCTGAACAGCCTTGGGAATGACGAGCTCGCTGCGGCCGTCGATGTCCAGGGCGATCAGGACGTTGGCGGTCTTGAGCGCCATCATCAGCTCGTGACCCGGCAGCGAGACGTGCACCGGCTCGGCACCGTGACCGTAGATGACGCCCGGAACCTTGGCGGCACGACGGGTCTGACGGGCAGCGCCCTTGCCGAACTCGGTACGGATCTCTGCGGCGATCTTCACTTCAGCCATGATGCACTCCTCGTAAGCGGCGAAAAATGGGGTACGTCGTCACCCGGCCACACGAACGGCCCGCTGAGAGGAGCCTGCTACGAAGAGCGCGTCGATAACGGAGGACCGAGCCTCCCTCGCCGAGCAACCAGGCCACTCTACCCGGCACGCCCCGGACAGCCCAATCGATCACCGGCCGGCAGGAACGGGTGCGCATCGCCCGCACGCACCCCGTACGGCGAAGGCGTCCCCGCACCCGCCCCGTACGGCGAAGGGCCGCCCGGCACGATCCCGGACGGCCCCTCCTCGTCACACCTGCACGAACGTCACTGCACGACGTCCGGCCGGCAACGGCATCGCACCCGCTACGACTGCTCCTCGAAGAGGCTCGTGACCGAACCGTCCTCGAACACCTCGCGCACCGCACGCGCGATCGACGGCGCGATCGACAGCACCGTGATCTTGTCCATCTCCAGGTCGGACGGGTCCGGAAGCGTGTTCGTGAAGACGAACTCGCTCACCTTGGAGTTCTTCAGACGGTCCGCGGCCGGGCCCGACAGGATGCCGTGCGTGGCCGTCACGATGACGTCCTCCGCACCGTGCGCGAAGAGCGCGTCCGCGGCGGCGCAGATCGTGCCACCCGTGTCGATCATGTCGTCGACCAGCACGCAGACGCGGCCCTTGACCTCACCGACGACCTCGTGCACGGTCACCTGGTTGGCGACGTCCTTGTCACGGCGCTTGTGCACGATCGCAAGCGGCGCGTCCAGCCGGTCGCACCAGCGGTCGGCGACCCGCACACGGCCGGCGTCCGGGGAGACGATCGTCAGCTTGGAACGGTCCACCTTGGCGCCCACGTAGTCCGCCAGGACCGGCAGCGCGGTCAGGTGGTCCACCGGGCCGTCGAAGAAGCCCTGGATCTGGTCGGTGTGCAGGTCCACCGTGAGAATGCGGTCCGCACCCGCCGTCGACAGCAGGTCCGCGACCAGACGGGCCGAGATCGGCTCGCGGCCCTTGTGCTTCTTGTCCTGACGGGCGTACCCGTACGACGGCACGATCACCGTGATGGAACGGGCCGACGCCCGCTTCAGCGCGTCGACCATGATGAGCTGTTCCATGATCCACTTGTTGATGGGAGCCGTGTGGCTCTGCATCAGGAAGCAGTCGGCACCCCGCGCGGACTCCTGGAAACGGACGTAGATCTCACCGTTCGCGAAGTCGAAGGCCTTCGTCGGCACCACACCGATACCCAGCTGATGCGCGACCTCCTCGGCCAGCTCGGGGTGTGCCCGTCCCGAGAAGAGCATCATCTTCTTCTCGCCGGTCGTCTTGATCCCGGTCACAGCACGGTCTCCTCAGAGTGTTTCTGGCCGCCAGCAGCCTGCGAACCAGCCGAAAATGGTGTGCACTCACGCCGAAAGGGTGTGCACTTAACACGGTACGTGGTGCACGAGGCACCTGTTTCCGGTCAGCTTTCGCCGGAACCCTCGGACGACGCCGACTGAGCGGCCTGCGCAGCGGCACTGCCCGGACGCTTACGAGCCACCCAACCCTCGATATTCCGCTGCTGCCCACGGGCCACGGCCAGCGAACCGGCCGGCACGTCCTTCGTGATGACCGACCCGGCCGCGGTGTACGCACCGTCCCCGACCGTGACAGGAGCCACAAACATGTTGTCCGAACCGGTCCGGCAGTGCGAACCGATCGTCGTGTGGTGCTTGGCCTCGCCGTCGTAGTTCACGAACACGCTCGCCGCACCGATGTTCGAGTAGTCGCCGATCGTCGCATCACCCACGTACGACAGATGCGGAACCTTCGTCCCCTCACCCACCGACGCGTTCTTCGTCTCGACATACGCGCCGATCTTCGACTTCACACCCAGCTTCGTCCCCGGACGCAGATACGCGAAAGGACCCACCGACGCAGCCGCACCGATCTCCGCCGACACCGCCACCGTATTGTCGACACGCGCACCGATACCGACCGTCGTATCCGTCAGCCGCGTATTCGGACCCACCTCCGCCTCCGCCGCGATGTGCGTACGGCCCAGAAGCTGAGTACCCGGATGCACCACCGCGTCCTGACCGAACGTCACCGTCGCATCCACGAACGTCGACTGCGGATCAATGATGCTGACACCACTGAGCATCGCGCGCTCCAGCAACCGCGCATTCAGCAGCCGCCGCGCCTCCGCCAACTGCACCCGGTTGTTGATCCCCAGAATCTCCCGGTGATCGGCCGCCACCGAAGCCCCCACCCGGTGCCCGGCCTCACGCAGGATGCCGAGGACATCGGTCAGGTACTCCTCACCCTGACTGTTGTCCGTACGCACCTTGCCCAGCGCGTCCGCCAGCAGCTCACCGTCGAACGCGAACACACCAGAGTTGATCTCACGGATCGCCCGCTGCGCGTCACTGGCGTCCTTGTGCTCGACGATCGCGGTGACCGCACCCGACTCCTCGTCGCGCACGATGCGGCCGTACCCGGTCGAGTCCGGCACCTCGGCCGTCAGCACCGTACAGGCGTTGCCGTCGGCGGTGTGGGTGGCCGCGAGGGCGGTCAGGGTGTCGCCGGTCAGCAGCGGGGTGTCCCCACAGACCACCACGACCGTCCCGGACGGGCTGCCGCCGAGAGCCTCCAGGCCCATCCGTACGGCATGACCCGTACCGAGCTGCTGCTCCTGTACGGCGGTGTGCGCGTCGGGATCGATCTCGCCGAGGTGGGCGGTGACCTTCTCGCGGGCGTGGCCGACGACGACCACCAGATCCTGCGGATCCAGCTCGCGTGCCGCTGCGGTGACGTGGCCGACGAGCGAGCGCCCGCTGATCTCGTGCAGGACCTTCGGGGTGGCCGACTTCATGCGGGTGCCCTCACCCGCTGCGAGGACGACGACGGCTGCCGGGCTATTGGCGCTCACGGTGGGTGCCCTTCGGCTACTTCGGGGGTGGACCTCCGCAGGATACCGGGGGGTTACGAGGGGGAAACGAGGGCGGGTCCCGGCTTGATAGCCAGGACCCGACAAATCGCTTAGCTCCCCCACCAGGACTTGAACCCGGACAGATGGCACCAAAAGCCACAGTGCTGCCAATTACACCATGGGGGACCATAGTGAGCCAAACCGGACATTGCGTCAGGCTGTGGGCTGCGACCCCAACACTATGCCGCACCACCAGCCCTCAATGCGACGGTATAGCTCCGCACTTTTGGTCACGCGGATGACAAGGCAACCCTGGTAGTTGGTCCCGGTGTTCTTCCTGACGGTCTTGGGGTTGTGTTTCTTGATCACCGGCGTGCCGAATGATTCGCGGGGGACCCCGACAAGATCGGCCCAGAAGTCCTCAGCGGCTGCGAGGTCGGCCGTCTCGTGGATGGAGACCCGGCAGCGCAGACGGTCGGGCTCAATGCCGACGAGGGTCAACCAGCGAAGGAAGAGACGGATGACGTTGGGGTCGCTGTTGATGAATTCGACGAGTTCCCGTCGTGTGTGGGGTTTGTCCTTCGTGCCCTCGGCCCAGTAGAGGGCTACGCCGGTAGCGAGCAGGGCCTGTTCGCTGAGCTGTCCGATCTGGCGTGCTGCATCCTGCTTGGTCTGCGTGCGTGCCGCGTCGCGACGCGGCCCCTCGTGTTCCCAGCGCTTCTGTGCCGCAATCTTCGCCCGCTCAGACGGGGTTCCCCTGTCCGGCTTCGGTAGGTCCCGCACCCACAGCGAGATGGACCCCTTCGAGCACCCCAGCTCCACCTGGATCTGGTCGTACGTCATGCCCTGGAGCCGCAGTTCGCGGGCCCTTGCGCGGAGGTCGTCCTTGGCGTTGGGGCGCTTGGTCCACTCCGGGGCGGGTTCGCCGTCGAGGAGGCGGTTGAGGAGGTCGTTGTTGTCGACGTGGATGCGGTCGCGGATCTGGCGGCGGCTGAGGCCCTCGCGGCGCAGTGCGACGGCCTGCTCGCGGAGGGATTCGAAGTCCGCGTACTTGCTGTGCGGTGTGATCGTCATGCGGGCAGCTTTGTCCGATGAGCGGACTGGCGTGCCGTGGAGGGCCCGGATTCATGTATCCGAGTGGATTGTGGCCGTTCCGGTGGCGGCCTGATCTCTTTCTGTGCCTTCGGACTATGCCGCTGGCTCGTTGTCTCGTACAGGGAGTACCGCCGAGACGCGGAAGCCGCCGGGGTCGGTGGGGCCTGCGACGAAGACGCCGCCGAGGGTCTGGACGCGTTCGCGCATGCCGATGAGGCCGTTTCCGCCGCTGGGGAGGCCGGGTTCGGTGGCGGTGGTGTCGGAGGGGCCGTTCTCGACCTGCATGGCGATCTCGGTGCCGCGGTGGGCGACGCGTACCCAGGTCTTGGCGCCGGGGGCGTGTTTGTGGACGTTGGTGAGGGCTTCCTGGATGACGCGGTAGGCGGTCTGTTCGACGAGGGCGCCGCAGGGGACCGCGTCGCCGTCGACGGAGAGCTCGACGGTCATGCCGGCGGTCCGGGACTGTTCGACGAGGGTGTCGAGGTCGTCGAGGCAGGGGCCGTTCTCGGCCGATTCGGCGGCTGCCGCCGCTGCCGCGCCCACGGCTGCCAGCGGGACGGGGGCGGGTGCAGCAGTGGTGGCGGGTGTCGGTGAGCGCAGGACGCCGAGCATTTCGCGGAGTTCGGTGAGGGCCTGGCGGCCCATGTCGCCGACGAGGGCGGCGTTCTTGGCGGCTTTCGGGGGGTCTTTGAGTGCGATTGCCTGGAGGGCGGCGGCGTGGACGACCATCAGGCTGACGCGGTGGGCGACGACGTCGTGCATTTCGCGGGCGATGCGGGTGCGTTCTTCGGTGCGGGCCCATTCGGCGCGTTCCTCGGCGCGGTCGGCGAGGAGGGAGAGTTCGCGTTCGAGGGAGTCGGCGCGTTCGCGGAGGCTTTCCATCAGGCGGCGGCGTGCGCCTATGTAGAGGCCGAGGAGGAGGGCGGGTGCGGTCATGCCGAGGGCGAGTACGAAGGAGAGCAGTGCGGTGTAGCCGGCGCCGGGGTCGAATTCGCCGTTGTTCTCGCCGGCGAGGGAGCGCATGCGTACGAGGGAGACGATGAGGGTGCCGGCGAAGGACATGCCGGCGAGTGCGGTGGTGATGCGGCGGGGGACGTCGGAGGCGGCGAGGGTGTAGAGGCCGACGAGTCCCATGAGGAAGCCCATTTCGGCGGGTGTCACGGCGAGTGACACCAGGACCACGGCGATGGGCCACCGGCGTCGTACGAGCAGGGTCGAGCCCACGAGCAGGCCGACGAGTACGCCGAGCGCGGGCGGTACGCCGGTCTTGTCCGCGAAGTTCATTCCTTGCACGGCGCACTCGACGGCGGAGACCACCGCGAGTCCCGCGTCGAGCACGACGCTGCGTCGTCGCTGCCACCACCAGAAGCGCGGACTGGTCAGGTCCGCGTCGATCCGGTCTTCCCCCGTAACGGTCATACGAACCAGCCTACGGGCGGTGCCGGGCCTTTTTCTTGCGACTTCCGGGAGGTGTTCTGCGGGGCGGGGGGCGTGGTCAGGCCGTGCTGAGGCGGTGGGGCTGGGTGCCGGTGATGAGGGTGGCGAGGGCTTGGTCGAGGGTGTGGCCGAGGAACCAGTCGCCGGTGTGGTCGAGGCTGTAGACGCGTCCGGAGGCGTCGACGGCGAGGGTGGCGTGGGCTTCGCCGCCTGTGTGGATCTCCTGGCCGAGTGGGCAGACCTCGGTGTCGAGTGCGCGGCCGAGGTCGGCGAAGGTGCGGGCGAGGTGGAGGCCGTGCAGGGGGTCCAGGAGTACGGGGGTGGGGGCGATCTGGCGGCCGTGGCCGGGCGGGTTGATGTGCAGGCCGCCGAATTCGGCCCAGGCTTCGACGGCGGCCGGGAAGACGGTGTGGCGGTGGCCGGCCGGGGAGGTGTGGTCGCGGAGGACGTCGGCCCAGTGTTCTGCCTGCCTTATGTCCCAGCGGCCGGGTTGCCAGCCGGCGTCGCGCAGGGCGGCGTCGACGGCGACGGGGAAGCGGGTGGTGCTGGTGTTGGGCTGGTGGTGCGTGGGGGGCATGGGGTGCGGGTCAGCCCTTCTCGGTGGTGGGGTCCACCGGGCGTACGCCGAAGTGGGCGAGCAGTGGTGCGCAGGAGCGGCAGGGTGGGGCGTAGCTGCCGTGCAGGGGGTCGCCGTCCTCGCGGATGCGGCGGGCGGTGAGTTTGGAGTGTTTGAGGGAGCGGCGGGCTTCGCTCGCGGTGAGTGGTTTGCGGGCGGCGCGTTTGGAGCGGCCGCGTTCGGCGGCGGTGAGGTGCCGGGAGAGCAGGATGGCTTCGGGGCAGCGGCCGGCGAAGCGGGTGCGCTGGCCGCTGGTGAGGGTGTCGAGGAAGTCCTGGACGAGGGGGTGCAGTGGGGGCGGCTGGTCGGCGCGGCCCGCGGTGCAGGTGAGGGTGTCGGCGCCGCGTACGGAGAGGGCGGCGGCCACGGTGGGGAGTATGCCGTCGCGGCGGTGGCGGAGTGTGGGTGGTGGGGCGTCGGTGGTGGTGCTGCTCCAGGTGAGGCGGGGGTCGCCGGGTGTGGCGGGGGTGGTGGGCGCGGCTTGGCGGGGGGCTGCGGGGGGTTGGCCCGCGGCTCCGGTGCGTGCGGGTTCTGTTCCCGGTGTGCCTGGGCGTGTGTTTGTGCTTGGGCGTGTGTTTGCGCTTGGGCGCGGGCTTGCGCCTGGGCGTGCCCCTGTCCCTGTTGTCCCTGTTGCTCCCGGGGTGCCCGGGGTGCCCATTCCCGTTGTTCCCGTGGTGGTGCCCGCCGGGTGTGCCGAAGGGCCCCCGGGGGTGGCCGGGGGTGCGGGCGGGGTGGCTGCGCCGGTTCGGACCGGAGGTGTCATTCCGGTTCCGGTTCCGGCCCCAGTTCCGGTTGCGGCGGTGGGTGCGCCCGTGGTGTTCCCCGGTGCTTCCGTGGCTGTGGTGGTGGCTGTCGTTCGGCCTGTTCCGGTGGGTCCCGCCGTTCCTGTGATGTTCGCCGTCCCCGTTGTCCGCATTGTCGCCAATGCGGGCGTTTTTCCTGCTTGTGCAGTGTGCATGGTGGTGCGTTCCCTCCCTGCAATCCCCCGAGTTGCGGGGACAGCCTGCCAAATGTGCCCGGTGGTGCGGAAGCTGGGGCACTGGTTCGGGCGCGTTCCCCTCGGGAGGGGGACGGCGGACAGGGTGCGGAGGGTGTGCGCCGCGCGTGTGGATGGGGTGTGAGTGGGGTGCTGGGGCGGGTGCGGGTGACCGCCCGTGGACCGTCGGTGGACCGCCCGTCACGGGGGTGCCGCAGGGGCGTCGGGAGGGCCGCCGAGGGGCAGGACCCCCTGTTGCACCACCGCATAGGCTGTGGTGAATCAGCCAGACGCAGCAGGGGGCATCCGCCATGACGACAGGTCGGCTCGGGCAGGGGGCACCTCCCGTCCCGCAGGGCCGGGGGCAAGCCGCGCCACCGAACGCGGCCTACGCCGGGCAGCTCGTGAAGTTCCCGGACCCGGTCCGGACGGCCCGCCACCCCCACGGGGTGCGGATGGACGAGGACGGTTTTCCGGTCTTCACGCCGTACGCGCGCGCTGCCGCCGAGATCGCCGAGCCCCCCGAGGGGTTCGGGGTGGACGAGCTGCGGCTGACCGACTACGTGTCGGCCAACGCCGCGCTGCACGCCGAGGGCCACGAGCTGTGGGAGACCCTCGATCCGGTGGCCACTCCGCACGGCTGGACCTGGCACCACGTCCCCCACACCCGCCGCATGCAGCTCGTACCGGTGGAGGTGAAGGCGCTGCTGCGTCACCACGCGGGGCTCGCGACGACGGCGGTGGACCAGGACAAGCGCGGGACGCGTCCGCTCCAGGAGACCCGTCCCGTCCACTTCGGGCTGCCGAGGGGGAGCGTGGCCGTGTCGGAGAGCCAGGTGCTCGGTGTGGAGGAGGACCTGGGCTATCGGCTGCCGGGTGCCTACCGTTCGTTCCTCAAGGCGGCGGGCGGGTGCGCGCCGGTCGGGGCGGCGCTCGACCCGGAGCTGGGGCTGCTGGTGGACCAGCCGTTCTTCACGGTGCGTGACGAGGCCGGGGTCAACGACCTGGTTTACGTCAACAAGTGTCTGCGTGACCACCTCACCAAGGACTATCTCGGCGTCACTTTCGTGCAGGGCGGCATCCTCGCGGTGAAGGTGCGCGGTGAGAACCCCGGATCGGTGTGGTTCTGCGCGTACGACGATGCGCGTGACCAGGACGGGTGGTCGGTGCAGGAGCGGGTGGAGCGGCTGCTGCTGCCCTGTGGCGAGGACTTCGACGACTTCTTGCAGCGGCTGGCGGGCAGCCCGCCGGAACTGCAGACAGTGGCGGATCTGATGGTGGACGGCGGCTTCGCGCGCGCTGTCGCGGTCTCGGACGAGGGGTGATGGTCCGATGGTGACTTTCGCGCAGGCGCAGGAACGTGCGGACGAGTGGGTCAACGGGGACGTGCCCGCGTACCAGCACCGGGAGGTGCGGGTACGGGAGTTCGACCTCGGTTTCGTGGTGTGGGCGGAGGACCGGGAGAACGGTCCGGTCTCCGACGGCGGCCGGCAGCGTCTGGTCATCGCCCGCGACAGCGGGGAGGCCACGTTGTGGCCGGAAATGCCCGTCGGCGAGGTGATCCGCCGGTACGAGGAGGAGTACGGGAGTTCCACGGGTGAGCCGGACGTGCCCGCTCCGGTGCCGGAGCGGGTCGATCTCCAGCAGACGTCCTTCCTGCTGACGCCGCCGGAGTGGTTGCAGGAGGCGGCGGACAGGATGGGAATTCCGGACCGGCGCTCGGGGAGCACGGACGGGTCCGCCGCGGGGGCGGCGGGCAGTGCCGCGGGTGTGGGGGCGGGTTCGGGTGCGGGCTCCGGGGCCGGTGCGCCTTTCGGGTCCGGTGGTCCTTCCGGGTCCGGTGGTCCGTCCAGTTCCGGTGCGCCTTCCGGGTCCGGTGGTCTTTCTGGTTCCAGTGCTCCTTCCGGTTCCGGTTCCGGTTCCGGGCCCGGGGTGCGGTCCGCGGATGGGGGTACGTCCTGGCCGGCCGCCGGTGGGGACGAGTCGGCCGAGTACGAGCCGACGGCTTCCGACGGGGTGCCCGTCTCGGGGTCGGACGCCGGTTCCGGTGCGGTTCCGGGTGCCGGTACGGGTGGGCGCCCGTGGTCCGCGGGTACGGCCGGGGCGCCTACGGCCGGGGCCACGCCGTGGGCCGGCACGGACACCAACTCCGATGGTGCGGGCGGCGTTCCGCTGCCCGCCACCATGTTCGCGCCGCCGCTCGTGGGGACGGACGACGACGACACTCCGCCGCCGGGAATCGGCCCGGAGGCCAAGACCTCGCTGCTGCAGGGCGGCAGCCAGCTGCCGAGCACGGCCGTGTCACCCGCGCTGCCGGATCCGTCGGCACCGCAGTCGCCGCCGCAGCCGGGTGCCGGTTCCTCTGGTGCCGCTGGTGTCTCCGGGGCGTCCGGTGCGCAGCGGCCCGCTGGTGGCTCCGGTGCGCCGGGTGTCCCTGGTGCTCCCGGTGCCCCTGGCGCGCCTGGTGGCCCGGGTGGCCCGCGCAGGTCCGGGCTGCCCGCCGGGGCCGAGGACATCGCCGATGCGGCGACCAGCAAGGCGACCCTGCCGCCCGGCGCCCGCAGGGGCGGCGGCTCGACGACCCCGCCGCCGCCCGGTGCTCCCGGCACGCCGGGTGCGCGGCACGGTACGGGTACGCCGTCGGCCGGTCCGGGTGCCCCGGGTGTCCCCGGTGCGCCGGTCGGGGGATACGTACCGACGGCACTGGTTCCGCATCTCGGGAACGAGGGAGCCCCCGGCGGCCCGGGTGCTCCGGGCGCTCCCGGTGCCTCTGGCGCCCCGGGTGCTCCGGGTGCTCCGGGCGCTCCGGGCGCTCCCGGTGCTCCTGGTGCTCCTGGTGCGACGCTGCCTCCGGGTGGGGGTGTGCACCATGCCGCGACGATGCTGTCGCCGCCGAGTCACGGTGGTCAGGGTGTGCCGGGTGCCCCCCAGCCGCCCGGCCCGCCTGGGCGCCCTGGGGCTCCCGGTGCACCTGGCGCTCCCGGTGCACCTGGCGCGCCTGGTGGCGGTGTGCATCACGCCGCGACGATGCTGTCGCCGCCGAGTCACGGTGGTCAGGGTGTGCCGGGTGCTCCGCAGCCGCCCGGCCCGCCTGGGGCACCCGGGGCGCCTGGCGTTCCGCGTGCTCCCGGCGCTCCTGGTGCTCCTGGTGCTCCTGGTGTGCCCGGTGTGCCTGGTGCGACGCTGCCTCCGGGTGGGGGTGTGCACCATGCCGCGACGATGCTGTCGCCGCCGAGTCACGGCGGTCAGGGTGTGCCCGGCGCCCCCCAGCCGCCCGGCCGGCCCGGGATGCCTGGTGCTCCCGGGGCTCCCGGTGCCATGCCGCCGCACGTGCAGCAGGCGCCGCCGCCGAACATGCCTCCGCCGCAGCCGCACCAGCCGCATCAGCAGCCTCCCGCGTACGGTTACCCGCCCCAGCAGCCGTCCGGGCTGCCGACGGTCGGGCCTGGTTATCAGGCCGTGCTGCGCTACCGGGCGCAGGACGGGTCCGAGCAGCAGCTGATCCGCCGCTCGGCGCCCGGCACCCCGCACCCGGAGTGGCAGATGCTGCACGAGTTGCGGGCGATGCAGGTGCCGCCGCAGCAAGTGCTTGAGCTGCACACGGAGTTGGCGTCCTGCGAGCTGCCGGGTGGTTACTGCGCGCGCATGATCAGGGAGACCTGGCCGCAGGTGCGGATCACCAGCGTCGCCCCGTACGGCACCGATCACGCCTCGCGTCAGCAGGGCATGCAGCATCTGCTGACCCATCAGGGCGAGCTGCACCAGGTGGCGGACGGGCCCGCGCGGCCGGCTCCGGTGCGGGCGCCGCTGCCGCACCCGAGTCAGCTGATGCCGATTCCGCCGGTTCCGCCGGAGGGTCTCGCGCATGAGCTGGCCTCGGCGTTCGGGCCGCAGGCGATCTTCCGTTTCGACCAGGGTGCGGTGTCCCGCCAGGGTGTTCCCGAAGCGGTGGCGGTGACGCTGATGTGGGCCGGGCTGCCGGTCGACTTCGGTCCGTTCTTCTGGGCGCAGGCGGTGCCGGGGCAGCCGGTGCCGACGCTGGCGGAGCTCGCGCAGCAGCGCGGGGTGCAGCCGGCCTCGGACGCGGGTTCGTACCTGGTCATGGGTTCGGACTTCGGGCGGGCGGTCTGTGTGCAGTACGGGACGGCGAACATCGTGGCCGTGCCGGTGGAGGCGGGTCCCGGCGGGCAGCCGGTGCCGCCGCAGTTCGTGAACAGTGGACTGCCCGAGTTCGTGCGGTCGTTGGCTCTGCTGGGGCGGATGTGGCGGCTGAGGTTCGGGTTGAACCCGGAGCAGGCGGGCCGCTGGACGGTCGACTTCCAGGCACAGCTGGCCGCGCTCGACCCGGCGGCGCTCGCGTCGCCGGAGAGCTGGTGGTCGGTCCTGCTGGAGCAGATGTGGGACGGACTGCTGTAGGGCTGTAGTGGGCCGATGAGGTTCCGGCGGGAGGCCGGGGCACACGATCCCCGTACGGGGTAGGTGTCCCGGCCTTCTGCGTACCGCGGCGGGGCCGGGTATCCGGTGGAGTGTCGCGTTATGGACACTGGAGTCCGATAGCTCAGGATGTGCCGGAGTTCTTACGGAGACCGGAGTAAGGGGAAAACAGGATGAACGCATCGACGTCACCCCACGGCTTCACCACGGTGCGGGGCCGCGCCTACCGCCCCGAACAGGTGGACCGCCGGATCGCCGGACTGTCCCGGGACCGTGACGACGCGTGGGAGAGGGCGGCCAGGCTGACCGTTCTCGCCAAGCAGATGGACGTGCAGGCGGACGCGCTGCGGGAACAGGTGGCGCAGCTTGCGCCGCAGACGTACGAGTCGCTGGGCGAGCGGGCGCGCTCGATCCTGGCGCTCGCCGAGGAAGAGGCGCGGGAGCTGCGGGAGTCGGCCGGGCAGGAGGCGTCGTCGGTACGCGACGCGGCCGGGGCCGCCGCGCGCGAGGCGCGGGACGGGGCGCGGGCGGCGTCCGACGCGCTGCGTGAGGAGGCGGAGGAGGCGGCGAGCCGGGTGCTGGCGGCGGCCCGGGCGACGGCGGACGAGTCGCGGGCCGCGTCGCGCGGGGACGCCAAGGCGTGGCGGGCAGAGGCGGCGGCCGCGCTGAAGGAGACGCGCCACCGTACCGACGCCGTCCTGGCCGCCCTTCAGAAGCAGCAGGCGGAGCGGTGGGAGGCGGCGGAACGGGAGATCGCGGAGCGTGAGGCGGCCTCGGACGAACGGTTCGCGGCGCTGACGGCGCGGGCCGAGGAGGCGCTGGGGGCCGCGAAGAAGGGCCTGGCCGAGGCGGGGGAGGCGGCCCGCCACCGTCAGGAGGACGCGGAGGCGCAGGGTGCCGAGGTGGTCGCGGAGGCCCGGGTGAAGGAGGAGCGGATCGAGCGGGAGACGGACCGGGTGCTGCGGGAGCACATGGAGGCCCGCGAGGAGATCCAGGCGCACATGACGCATGTCCGCAGCAGCTTGTCGGCCCTGACGGGGCGGGCCGCAGCCGAGGGATGAGTGCGGCGGGCCGTCGTGCGGGCTTCTGGGCGGCGGGAGTCGCCGAGGCGAGGCGGGGAGCGCGAGAACGGGGAGGAGCAGGTCCGGGGTCGGCCGGGTCGTGCTTCTCTGTGCGGGGGCGCAGGGGGTGCGTGGCAGGAGGCGCGGTGGGCCCGGGTGCGCGTGGCAGGAGGCGCGGTGGGTCCGGGTGTGTGGGCGCGGCGTGCGGCGTGGTGGGGTGAGGCATGGGCCGTGGGCGTGCGGCCGCGGGGCGCGGCGCGTGGTGGTCCGGGGGTCAGGGGCTGCGTCGCTTCAGCAGGGAGGGGTCGTCGGCTGTCGGCCCCGTAGAAGTGGGTGGGTCGGTTTCGGGGTCCGGCAGGACCGGGAAGCGGCGGGGTGCCAGGACCAGCAGGGCCAGCAGGGCCAGCGCTCCGGCCGCCGCCGCCCCCACGTAGACGTGGTCGACGGCGGTGTCGACGGCCCGGCGCAGGTAGTCCGCGGCGGTGGCGGTGAGCGCCGAGTCCGGATCGGCGAGCGCGTGCGAGGCCGAGTCGAGGTCGTGCGGCAGTCCGCCCCGGATGGCCTCCGGTGCCTCCGCGAGGCGCCCGGCCAGTGTCGCGTTCGCCACCGCACCGAACAACGCCGCCCCCACGCTCTGCCCCAGCTGCCGGTAGAAGAGGATCGAGGCCGTCGCGGTGCCCCGCTCCGACCAGCCGACCGTCGACTGCACCCCCACGATCAGCGGCAGTTGGAAGAGACCGAGCGCGGCCCCGAGCGCGAGCATGATCAGGGCGGGTTGCCAGGCCTCGCCGGGGAAGGGGAGCAGCGGGAAGGCCAGCAGGGTCAGGGTGGCGAGCGAGATCCCGATGACCGCGGTCTGGCGGAACCCGATCCTTCGGTACGCGTGCTGGCTCAGTGCCGCGGACAACGGCCAGCTCAGCGTCATGATCGACAGCACGAATCCGGCCGCTGTCGGATCGAGTCCGAGCACGGACTGGGCGTACGTCGGCAGGAAGACGGTCGGGGCGACCATCAGCAGGCCGAGCGCGCCCAGGGCGACGTTCACCGCGGCGATCGTGCGGCGCCGCCACACCCACCCGGGGATGATGGGTTCGGCCGCGCGCCGTTCGACCACCACGACGATCACGACCAGCGCGGCGCTCGCCGAGAACAGTGCCAGCGACGGGGCGGAGAGCCACGGCCAGACGACTCCGCCCTGCACCAGCGCCGTCAACAGCAGCCCACCGCAGGCGAATACGGCGAGTGCGCCGGGCCAGTCGATACGTGAACGCACGGGAGGCGCGGTCCGTTCCCGGCTGTCCTTCCGGTGCTGTTCCCGCCCCGGTTCGCGCAGGTACGCCGCGATCAGCCACATCGCGAGCGCCCCGAGGGGCAGGTTGATCAGGAAGATCCACCGCCAGTCGGCGTATCCGGCCAGCAGTCCGCCCAGCGCGGGGCCCGCGACGGCACAGACGGCCCAGACGGTGGAGAGCCTGGCCTGGATCCTGGGGCGCTCCTTCAGTGGGTAGAGGTCGGCGGCGATCGTCTGGACGGTGCCCTGGATGGCGCCGCCGCCCAGGCCCTGCACGATGCGGAAGGCGATCAGGGCGGGCATGTTCCAGGCGAGGGCGCAGAGCGCCGAGCCGAGCAGGAAGAGGGCGATGCCGGTGATCAGGACCGGCTTGCGGCCGAAGGTGTCGGACAGTTTGCCGTACACGGGGAGGGTGACGGTGACGGCGAGCAGGTAGCCGGCGAAGAGCCAGGAGAAGACGGTGAACCCGCCGAGGTCGCCGACGATCTGGGGCACGGCGGTGGCCACGATCGTGCCGTCGAGCGCGACGAGTGCCATGCCGAGCATGAGGGCCGCGACGACGGGGCCGCGGCTCCGGCCTGTTGCAGGAGGTACGGAGGAGGCGGTGGGGGCCGGAGGGGTGGCGGGTGTCGGGGGTGTCCGAGGTGTCGGAGGTGTGTGAGGTGTCGGGGGTATGTCTCCCCGGGGTTCCGTGTGTTCGCCGTCGCTGCCGTCCACCGAAGTCCCTTCCCTCTGCACGTACTTGTTCGGCACAGCGTCTCATTCGCAGGTCGGGCGGGGGAGGGTGCAGAGCGGGTGGACGGGTCCTGGGGGTGTGCTCCACCCACGGGTTGAGGGCGCCCTAAGGGTTTCCCCCACTGGGGTGGAGAGCGGCTTCGTACCCCAGGCCGAGGTGTCGGGGAGGGTTTTTCCCTAGCGTTGTCATACGGGCAATTCGGGACCGGAAAAGGGGACTTGGTATGACAACGGCAATGGGCGTAACCCCGTACGGGGGCACGGGCGGGCGTACGGCCGTTGCCGCCCGGGCACGGCAGGTGGTCAAGGCGTACGGGGCCGGGGAGACCCGCGTCGTCGCGCTCGACCACGTCGACGTCGACATGGCGCGTGGGGAGTACACCGCGATCATGGGCCCCTCGGGGTCGGGCAAGTCGACGCTGATGCACTGCCTGGCCGGGCTGGACACGGTGACCTCCGGGGAGATCTTCCTCGCGGACACCGAGCTCACCGGGCTCAAGGACAAGCAGCTCACCCAGCTGCGCAGGGACCGCGTCGGTTTCATCTTCCAGGCGTTCAACCTGCTGCCGACGCTCAACGCGATCGAGAACATCACGCTGCCGATGGACATAGCGGGGCGCCGCCCCGACGCCGACTGGCTGCGGCAGGTGGTGGAGACCGTCGGCCTCGCCGACCGGCTGAAGCACCGGCCGGCCGAGCTGTCCGGCGGTCAGCAGCAGCGGGTGGCGGTGGCGCGGGCGCTGGCGGCCCGCCCGGAGATCATCTTCGGTGACGAGCCGACCGGGAACCTCGACTCCCGGGCGGGCGCCGAGGTGCTGTCCTTCCTGCGCCGCTCGGTGGACGAGCTGGGGCAGACGATCGTGATGGTCACCCACGACCCGGTCGCCGCCGCCTACGCGGACCGGGTGCTGTACCTCGCGGACGGGCGGATCGTCGACGAGATGCGCGACCCGACCGCCGAACTGGTCCTGGACCGGATGCTCGGCCTGTCCGAAGCGGGCCGTGGCCTGCCCGCGGCGCACGAGCGGGGGCGGAAGGCATGACCGTCTGGAAGACCTCGATGCGCAACTTCTTCGCGCACAAGGGACGCATGGCGCTCTCCGCGGTCGCCGTCCTCCTCTCGGTCGGCTTCGTCTGCGGCACGCTGGTGTTCACCGACACGATGAACACCACCTTCGACAAGCTGTTCACCACCACGGCCGCCGATGTGTCCGTCGCGCCGCGGGCGGACAAGGGCGACAACTCCGCACGGAACGCGGGCCGTCCGCTCACCCTGCCCGCCTCCGCCGTGCGTACGGTCGCCGGAGCCGAGGGGGTGAAGGGCGCCGAGGGCACGGTCAGCAGCATGTCGGTGACCGTCGTCAACAGCGCCAACAAGAACATGGGATCCGACACCGGAGCCCCGACCATCGCCGGCAGCTGGTCGGCCGGTGACGCCCGCTCCATGGACATCACCTCCGGGCACGCCCCGCGCGGGCCCACCGAGGTCATGGTCGACGCCGACACCGCGGAGAACCGGGGCCTGAAACTGGGCGACGAGCTGCGCACCATCGCGGTCACCGGCGACTTCACCGCCCGCATCAGCGGCATCGCCTCCTTCCGGGCCACCAACCCCGGTGCCACGGTCGTCTTCTTCGACGAACGCACCGCGCAGCACAAACTGCTCGGCGGCCCCGGCCGCTACACCGGGATCAACGTCGACGCCGCACCCGGCGTCTCCGACGCGCAGCTGAAGGCGCAGGTCGGCACGGCACTGGGCGCGGGGAGCACCACGGGCCCGGCCACCGGGGCGTACAAGATCCTGACCAAGGCGGAGGCCGCCGAGGAGAACAAGAGCGACCTCGGCGCGTTCCTCGACGTGATGAAGTACGCGATGCTCGGCTTCGCCGGGGTCGCTCTCCTGGTGGGGATCTTCCTCATCATCAACACCTTCTCGATGCTGGTCGCCCAGCGCACCCGGGAGATCGGGCTGATGCGGGCGCTCGGCTCCAGCCGCCGGCAGGTCAACCGGTCGGTACTGCTGGAAGCGCTGCTGCTCGGGGTGGGCGGCTCGCTCCTGGGCATCGCGGCGGGGGTGGGGCTGGCCGTCGGACTGATGAAGTTCATGGGCACCATCGGCATGAAGCTGGCCACCTCCGATCTGACCCTCAAGTGGACCACCCCCGTCATCGGGCTGGTGCTCGGTGTCGTGGTCACCGTCGTCGCCGCCTACCTCCCTGCCCGCCGGGCCGGCCGGGTGTCCCCGATGGCGGCCCTGCGGGACTCCGGTATCCCCGGGGACAGCAGGTCCGGGCGGATCCGGGCCGGACTGGGCGTGGCGCTGTCCCTGCTGGGCGGGGCAGGGCTCTACCTGGCCGCGCAGTCCGACACGGCCAGCGAGGGCTCCGTCTTCTTCGCGGCCGGTGTGCTGTTCACCCTGGTCGGGTTCGTGGTGGTGGGACCGCTGCTGGTGTCGTTCGTCGTCAAGGGCATCAGTGCCGTGGTGCTGCGGGTCTTCGGGCCCGTCGGGCGTATGGCGGAGCGCAATGCGCTGCGCAACCCGCGGCGCACCGGGGCGACCGGTTCCGCGCTGATGATCGGTCTTGCCCTGGTGGCCTGTCTGTCGGTCGGTGCCTCCTCGATGGTCGCTTCGGCCAATGAGGAGCTGGACCGTTCGGTGGGCGCCGACTTCACCGTACGGTCGAACAACGGGCAGCCCGTCCTGCCGCAGGCCCAGCAGGCCCTCACCAAGGCCGAGGGGCTCGCCCGCGTCACCCACTACAAGCTGGTCGACGCCACGGTCACCCCGCCCGGCGGCACGGCGGAGCGCAAGGCGCTGTCGGCCACCGACCCCTCGTACATGCGGGACCTGCGGCGTGAGACCGTCTCCGGCGAACTGGCCGCGGCGTACGCGCCGGGGGCGATATCCGTCGGCGAGGACTACGCGAAGCAGCGCAAGGTGAAGGTCGGCGACGCGGTGACGGTGGCCTTCCCCGGCGGGAAGAGCGTGCGGCTCAAGGTCGCCGCGATCACCTCCGACGACGCCAGTGTCGACAAGGGGGCGATGTACCTCAACATCACCACCGTCGCGGCCCACACCCCTGCCGGGCGGATGCCGCAGGACATGGCGCTCTTCGCGGAGGCGGCCGACGGGCAGACGGACCGGGCGTACGCCTCACTGAAGGCGGCCCTCGCCCCGTACCCGCAGTACCGGGTGCTCAACGCCACCGACTTCAAGGAGGACCTCAGGGCGCAGATCGACCAGCTGCTCAACATCGTCTACGGGCTGCTCGCCCTGGCCATCGTCGTCGCCGTCCTCGGCGTCGTGAACACCCTCGCCCTCTCGGTCGTCGAGCGGACCCGGGAGATCGGCCTGATGCGCGCCATCGGGCTCTCCCGCCGCCAGCTGCGGCGCATGATCCGCCTCGAATCGGTGGTCATCGCCCTGTTCGGTGCCCTGCTGGGACTGGGGCTCGGGCTCGCCTGGGGCACCTCCGCCCAGAAGCTCCTCGCCCTGGAAGGGATAGCGGTGCTGGAGATCCCCTGGCCGACCATCCTGACCGTGTTCGCGGCGTCCGCCCTGGTCGGGCTGCTGGCCGCGCTGGTCCCGGCGTTCCGGGCAGGCCGGATGAACGTTCTGGACGCCATCGCCACGGAGTAGCACCCCGGCGCGCGACCCGCCCCGCCCCACCGTGCCGCTTCCGCCAGCGGCTGTCGGTGGGGCGTCGTAGGCTGGGAGACCCCCGGCCCGTCACACGTGTCGGGCGGCTCGCGTTGCCCGCCCCGGCCCCGCCCGGTGCCACCGGCGCGGCCACACCAGAGTTCTTACGCGTTCGGACGGAAGCCTTTCATGAGCCTGCACGGCCTGCTGGATGCAGTGGTAAGAGACGCGGCGCTCGCCGAAGCGGTGAAGGCCGCGGTCGACGGCAACCGTATGCACGTCGACCTGGTCGGGCCCGCGGCCGCCCGCCCCTTCGCCCTGGCCGCCCTCGCCAGGGACGCCGGGCGTCCGGTGCTGGCCGTCACCGCCACCGGCCGGGAGGCCGAGGAGCTGGCGGCGACGCTGCGCACCCTGCTGCCCGAGGACTCGGTGGCGGAGTTCCCCGCCTGGGAGACGCTGCCGCACGAGCGGCTCTCGCCCCGCTCGGACACCGTCGGCCGGCGGCTCGCCGTCCTGCGCAGGCTCGCCCACCCCCGCGACGACGACCCGGCCGCCGGGCCGGTCAGTGTGGTCGTCGCACCCGTGAGGTCCGTGCTCCAGCCGCAGGTCAAGGGCCTGGGCGACCTGGTGCCCGTGTCCATCAGGTCCGGGCAGAGCGCCGACCTCGGCAAGCTCACCGACGCGCTCGCGGCGGCCGCGTACTCCCGGGTCGAGCTGGTGGAGAAGCGCGGCGAGTTCGCGGTCCGCGGCGGCATCCTCGACGTGTTCCCGCCCACCGAGGAACACCCGCTGCGGGTGGAGTTCTGGGGCGACGACGTCGAGGAGATCCGCTACTTCAAGGTTGCCGACCAGCGTTCCCTGGAGGTCGCCGAGCACGGTGTCTGGGCGCCTCCGTGCCGGGAGCTGCTGCTCACCGACCAGGTCCGCGAGAAGGCCGCCGCCCTCGCCGAGGCCCACCCCGAGCTGGGCGAACTCCTCCACAAGATCGCCGAGGGGATCGCCGTGGAGGGCATGGAGTCCCTCGCCCCGGTCCTCGTCGACGACATGGAGCTGCTGCTCGACGTCCTGCCCGAGGGCTCGATGGCGGTCGTCTGCGACCCGGAGCGGGTACGGACCAGGGCCGCCGACCTGGTGGCGACCAGCAGTGAGTTCCTGCAGGCGTCCTGGGCGGCCACCGCGGGCGGCGGCGTCGCCCCGATCGACGTCGGCGCGGCCTCGCTGTGGGGCATCGCGGACGTCCGCGACCGGGCACGCGAGCTCGGCATGATGTGGTGGTCCGTCTCCCCGTTCGCCGCCGACGACGCCGACCTGGAGGAGGACACCCTCAAGCTGGGCATGCACGCCCCCGAGATGTACCGGGGCGACACCGCGAAGGCGCTCGCCGACACCAAGGGCTGGCTGGCCGACGGCTGGCGGACCGTGTTCGTCACCGAGGGCCACGGGCCCGCCGCCCGCACCGTCGAGGTCCTCTCCGGGGAAGGCATCGCGGCCCGCCTCGACGCCGACCTGGCCACCCTCTCGCCGAACGTCGTGCACGTCGCCTGCGGCGTCCTCGACCACGGCTTCGTCGACCAGGCCCTCCAGCTCGCCGTCCTCACCGAGACCGACCTGACCGGCCAGCGCACCGCCGCCAAGGAACTCGGCCGGATGCCGGCCCGCCGCCGCAAGTCCATCGACCCGCTCACCCTCCAGGCCGGCGACTTCATCGTGCACGAGCAGCACGGCGTGGGCCGCTACATCGAGATGGTGCAGCGCACCGTCCAGGGCGCCACCCGCGAATACCTCCTGGTCGAGTACGCGCCCGCCAAGCGTGGCCAGCCGGGCGACCGCCTCTACATCCCCACCGACCAGCTGGAACAGGTCACCAAGTACGTGGGCGGCGAGGCCCCGACCCTGCACCGGCTCGGCGGCGCCGACTGGACCAAGACGAAGGCGCGCGCCAAGAAGGCCGTCAAGGAGATCGCCGCCGACCTGATCAAGCTGTACAGCGCGCGCATGGCGGCCCCCGGCCACACCTTCGGCCCCGACACCCCCTGGCAGCGCGAGCTGGAGGACGCCTTCCCGTACACGGAGACGCCCGACCAGCTGTCCACCATCGCCGAGGTGAAGGAGGACATGGAGAAGTCCGTTCCGATGGACCGGCTGATCTGCGGAGACGTCGGTTACGGCAAGACCGAGATCGCGGTGCGGGCGGCTTTCAAGGCGGTCCAGGACGGCAAGCAGGTCGCCGTCCTGGTCCCCACGACCCTGCTCGTGCAGCAGCACTTCGGGACCTTCACCGAGCGGTACGCGCAGTTCCCCGTCAACGTACGGGCGCTGTCGCGTTTCCAGAGCGACACCGAGTCCAAGGCCACCCTGGAGGGGCTGAAGGACGGCTCCGTCGACCTCGTCATCGGTACGCACCGGCTGTTCTCGCAGGACACGAAGTTCAAGGACCTGGGCCTGGTCATCGTGGACGAGGAGCAGCGCTTCGGTGTCGAGCACAAGGAGCAGCTGAAGAAGCTGCGCGCCAACGTGGACGTGCTCACCATGTCCGCGACGCCGATCCCGCGCACCCTTGAGATGGCCGTCACCGGCATCCGCGAGATGTCGACCATCACCACCCCGCCGGAGGAGCGCCACCCGGTGCTCACCTTCGTCGGCCCGTACGAGGAGAGGCAGATCGGCGCGGCCATCCGCCGGGAGCTGCTCCGCGAGGGCCAGGTCTTCTACATCCACAACCGGGTCGAGTCGATCGACCGGGCGGCGGCCAAGCTGCGCGAGATCGTGCCCGAGGCGCGCATCGCGACCGCGCACGGGCAGATGTCGGAGACGGCCCTGGAGCAGGTCGTCGTCGACTTCTGGGAGAAGAAGTTCGACGTGCTGGTGTCGACGACGATCGTCGAGTCCGGCATCGACATCTCCAACGCCAACACGCTGATCGTGGAGCGCGGCGACAACTTCGGCCTGTCGCAGCTGCACCAGCTGCGCGGCCGGGTCGGCCGTGGCCGCGAGCGCGGCTACTCCTACTTCCTGTACCCGCCGGAGAAGCCGCTGACGGAGACCGCGCACGAGCGGCTCGCGACGATCGCCCAGCACACCGAGATGGGTGCCGGCATGTACGTGGCGATGAAGGACCTGGAGATCCGGGGCGCCGGAAATCTGCTCGGCGGCGAGCAGTCCGGGCACATCGCGGGCGTCGGCTTCGACCTCTACATCCGGATGGTCGGTGAGGCGGTGGCCGACTACCGGACGGCCGTCGAGGGCGGCGAGCAGGAGGAGGCGCCGCTGGAGGTGAAGATCGAGCTTCCGGTGGACGCGCACGTTCCGCATGACTACGCGCCGGGCGAGCGGCTGCGTCTGCAGGCCTACCGGGCGATCGCCTCGGCGAACACGGAGGCCGACATCACCGCCGTACGGGAGGAACTCACCGACCGGTACGGAAAGTTGCCGGAGCCGGTGGAGAACCTGCTGCTGGTCGCCGGGCTGCGGATGCTGGCGCGGGCGTGCGGGGTCGGCGAGATCGTCCTCCAGGGGCCGAACATCCGGTTCGCCCCGGTGGAGCTGCGGGAGTCGCAGGAGCTGAGGCTCAAGCGGCTCCACCCGCGGACGGTCATCAAGCCGACCGCGCACCAGATCCTGGTGCCGCGCCCTTCCACGGGCAAGATTGGTGGGAAGCCGGTGGTGGGGCGGGAGCTGCTGTCGTGGACGGGCGAGTTCCTGACGACGATCCTCAGCTGAGATCGGCCGTGGGCCGACGACAGTCGTTCGCCGCCCCAACACACCGCCCGCGATGCCGAGTTGAGCGGCTTCGCGGGCGGGGCTCGTGGTTCCGTGGCAGGGCGGGGCCGGTGTGCCGGTCAGTGCGCCGGCTCCGCCGCTTCGCCCTGTGCATGGCCCGCGCCGAGGGACTCCTCGCCCTTCCGCGGGGCCCGGTGGGCAAACGTGGTGAAAGTCCCCATGGGCGGGCTCCTCCCGTAGCAGAACGGAACATCCCAGACGCTACGCCGGGCCGGCGAGATGCGCGCGCCGGAGCGGGAGGCGTAGGGGAGGGGATCGGGGGCGGGGCAGCGCCGGGGCGGGGGTGTGGCCCGGCGAGGGGTGTGGCCCGGCGTAGTCCGTGGCCCGGGGGAGGCCCGGGGCGTCATCCGTGGAGGGCCCCGGCGCGCGGCGGGGGCCGGGGTCATGTGGACCGGGCCACATTTCGGTGGAATGTCGCGGGTCGAGCGGTTCGTTCTGGGCAGGCGTTCCTAGGGTGGTGTGTTTCCGGTTCTCAACTCTCGGTGGGGCGGCGTTCCTTGATATCTCCTACGGTCAGGCAGACCTGGAAGACGGTGTCGGCGGCGGGACTTGGGGCGGTGCTGGTGCTGGGAACCGCCGGCTGCGGTGCGGACGGGCCGCAGGGTGGCGGTGTGTCCGGCGGGCAGGGCGGGGCGGTCGCGAAGGGCGGGTCCGCGCTGGCCGCCGTGGACGCGCTGACCGTCAAGGGCCGGGCGCCCAGAACCGGTTACGCGCGCACGGAGTTCGGCCAGGCCTGGGCGGACACCGACGCCAACGGATGCGGGACCCGCGACGACATACTCAAACGTGACCTGCGCGGTGTGAAGTTCAGCGACGGCAGGTGCAGGGTCTCCTCCGGGGTGCTGGAGAAGGACCCGTACACCGGTGGCCGGATCGAGTTCGTGCGCGGGCGCAGCAAGGTCGACATCGACCATTTGGTGGCGCTGTCCGACGCCTGGCAGAAGGGCGCCCAGCAGTGGAAGCCCGCCAAGCGCCTCGCCTTCGCCAACGACCCGCTGAACCTGCTGGCCGCCGAGGCCTCGGCGAACCGGCGCAAGGGCGACGGGGACACCGCCACCTGGCTGCCGGCGAACAAGGCCTACCGGTGTGTGTACGTCGCCGGGCAGGTGGCGGTGAAGACGAAGTACGGGGTGTGGGTGACGGCCGCCGAGAAGGAGGCCATGAAGAAGGTGCTGAGCGGCTGTCCGGGGGAGCGGCTGCCCACCGGCGGCGCCCCGACCGAGGCCACGCCCGACAGGAGGTGACGCGAGGTGCTGCCGCGGTGCGTGCGGGGGGCGGTGCCGCCGTGCGTCGATGGCGGCGCCGCGGGTGACGCGAGGGCCGGCGCCGAAGCGGGCGAGGGTGTTGCCGCGGGGAAAGGGCCCGGCCCGGCACCGTGAGGGCCCGGTCCGGCACCGTGAGGCCCGGTCCGGCGCCGTGAGGCCCGGTCCGGCGCCGTGAGGCCCGGTCCGGCGCCGTGAGGCCCGGTCCGGCGCCGTGAGGCCCGGTCCGGCGCCGTGAGGCCCGGTC
>NZ_JBHXRV010000002.1:0-32980 GCF_042716745.1 Streptomyces sp. NPDC058663 | reverse complement strand
CGGCACAGAGAGGTCCCGGACCGGCACCGTGAGGTGCCGGGCCGGGACCTTGGCCTCGCCGCCTCGACGGCGGGGGCGTGGGGTCAGAGCTTCAGGTCCCAGTGGGAGGACTTGAAGTCCAGGAAGCCGGGGGTGACCTCGACGGTCAGGTTCTTCGCCGCGGCCGGGGTGTCGAAGGCGTAGACCGCGGTCGCCTTCTTGCCCGGCAGGACCGACCCGGAGAAGCCCGTGCCGGTGGTGTCGCCGTCGAAGATCTGCTCGGCGGCCCTGCCGTCCGCACCCGCCCGGGCGTCGACCTGGGAGAGGGCGCTGTCGAAATTCTCGGTGCCGGTGTTCTCGATGGTCACCGTGACCTTGTAGGCCTTGTTTCCCTTGGTGTGGCCGACGGCGTACTCGGACGGGGTGTGCTTGGCCGGGGCGGAGACGGTGACCTTGAGCTTGCCCGCGTAGTCGGCGGTGGCGCCCGCCGCGAGCGCCTTCGCGGTCTTGGCGCCGCCCTCGCCGCCCGGGGCTCCCTTGTCCGCCGCCTTGCCGCCGGAGGCGCTGGTCGCCTCCTGCCCGGCGAGTGCCTTGTCGACCTCCTTCACCGCGGTGTCCACCGCCTTGAAGGTGATGACCGCGCCGACCACCGAAAGGATCAGCGCCACCAGGCCGAGGATCGCGCCGGTCAGCGCCACTCCCTTGTTGGTGGCCCCGCCGCGCTTGGCCCGGCCCCGGCCGCTGAGGCCCAGGATCAGAGCGATCAGGCCGAGGATTCCGGCCAGCCAGAAGAACAGCGGGATGACACCGGACACCGCGCCGATGATGCCGAGGATGAGGGCTGCGGTGCCCAGACCGTTACGGGCCTCCTGCGGGGCGGCGTGCCCGTGCTGCCGGGGCGGCTGCGGAGCGCCCTGCGACTGCGCCGGCTCCCCGTACTGGGGGGACTGCCCGTACTGGGGGGACTGTCCGTGCGGCCGTGTCTGCCCGTACGGCTGCGTCTGCCCGTACTGCTGCTGCCCGTACTCGTCGGGGCCCTGCGGGTACGGCGACTGGTTCGTGTGCTGAGACATGGGTGTCCTCCGGACAAAGACAGAGCGGTATCGATGCTCGGGACTGTCAGCCGCCCCGCGGTGTGATGGGTCAATGACAACAGAAGCTGTGAACCGAGTCAACAAGATGCACGGTGTCTGAGCGGTTCACGCTGTGAAGCGGCGTCGTCGATCGGTGTCGGTATGCTCGGAGTCACAGCAGAGGTTCGAAGGGAGTGGCAACCGGTGTCGTCTACGAGCGCAACAGAGGTGACCGCCGCCGGGATCGCCCGGCTGGCCGGAGTCGGCCGCGCCGCCGTCAGCAACTGGCGGCGGCGCCACCCCGACTTCCCCAAACCCGTCGGCGGCACCGAGATCAGCCCCTCGTTCGCGCTCGCCGAGGTCGAGGGCTGGCTGCGCGAGCAGGGGAAACTGGCCGAAGTGCCCCTGCGGGAGCGGGTCTGGCAGCAGGTGGCAGGACACCCGGCGGGCGCGGTCACCGCCCTCGTGCACACCGGCTGCGTACTGACCCTCGTACAGGACCGGCCCACCGACTGGCTGAAGCTGGCGGCGGTCTCCGACGCGAAGTGCGCCGAACTGCTGCCCGCGGCGGTCGAAGCGGTGCTGTTCGGCAGGTTCGGCCCCGGGCCCTGGGCCGTGCCCGCCCTCACTCCCCGCGACCTCGCCCCGTCGGTGCCGCTGCTGCGCGCCACCGCCGAACTGGCCGCAGGACCGGGAGCCCGCACCACGTACGATTTCCTGATCAACCGGCACCTCGACGCCAACCCGCGCCAGTACACCCTCACCCCGCCCGGCCCCGCCGCCCTGATGACGGCCCTGCTCGGGCGCCCCCGCACCGTCCTCGACCCCGCCTGCGGCACCGCATCCCTGCTCTGCGCGCTGGACACCCCCGAGGGGGAGCGACCCACCGCCCTGTGCGCCCAGGACGCCGACCCCGACCTGGCCGCCCTCGGCGCGCTGCGGCTCGCCCTGCACACCGACGCGCGCGCCACCGAGGTGCGCGCGGCCGCCGGCGACAGCCTGCGCGCCGATTCCTTCGCCCAGCTCACCGCCGACGCCGTGGTCAGCCACCCGCCCTTCAACGAACGCAACTGGGGCCACGACGAGCTGGCCTACGACCCCCGCTGGGAGTACGGCTTCCCGGCCCGCACGGAATCCGAACTGGCCTGGGTGCAGCACGCCCTGGCCCGGCTGCGCGAAGGCGGCACCGCCGTCCTGCTGATGCCGCCCGCCGCCGCCTCCCGCCGCTCAGGACGCCGCATCCGGGCCGACCTGCTGCGCCGCGGCGCCCTGCGCGCGGTGGTCGCCCTGCCCGCGGGCGCCGCACCGCCCTACGGCGTACCCCTGCACCTGTGGGTGCTGCGCAAGCCCGAGCCGGGGGCGCGGCCCGCCTCCGACCTCCTCGTCGTCGACACCGCCGACCTCTCCGCCGCGGGCCGCGACAAGCTGGACTGGCCCACCCTGCACACCTCGGTCCTCGACACCTGGCAGGAGTTCGACAGGGACGGCACGGTGGCGGAGCGGCCCGGAGTCTGCCGGGGCGTGCCGGTCGTCGAGCTGCTGGACGACGACGTCGACCTCGCGCCGGCCCGGCACCTGCCGCCCGCCCCGGCGGGCGGCGGAGTGGCGGAGCTGGCCGCCGTACGGGAGCGGCTCGCGGACACCCTGCGCCTGACGGCCGAGCTGAACCCGCAGCCGGGCACGGCCGAAGAAGCCACCCCGCCGGTGCACTGGCCCCTGACCACGGTGGGCGAACTGGCGCGGGCGGGCGCGCTGTCGCTCAGGAGCGGAGGCGGCAGCGGCCCGGAGGGGGTGCCCGTGCTCACCGAACAGGACGTACTGGGCGGAGGGGCTGCTTCCGGAGTGTCCACGAGTACGACCTCCCACCCGGCCGACGGCGCCGACGCCGACGCGGTACTCACCGCACCCGGCGACGTGGTCGTGCCGCTGCTCGGCGGCGGCGCCGTCGCGAGGGTGGTCGACGAGGCGGGCGCGGGCGCCGTGCTGGGCCGCCACCTGCATCTGCTGCGGCCGGACCCGGCCGCCGTCGACCCGTGGTTCCTCGCCGGATTCCTGCGCGGCACCGCCAACAACCGCAGGGCCAGCAGCTACGCCTCCACCGCCGCCCGGCTGGACGTGCGACGCCTGCAGGTGCCCCGGCTGCCGCTCGCCGAGCAGCAGCGCTACGGCGAGCGCTTCCGCACCCTGGCCGCCTTCGAGGACGCGCTGCGGGTGGCGGGCCGGCTCGGCGAACAGCTCGTGCAGGGCCTGTACGACGGACTGACGGACGGCACGGTCCGGGCGGAGTAGACGGAGGGCGGAAACCGGGGAGGGGGCCGGGCCCGGGCGGCCCCGGCCGGAGTCCGCAGCCGCCGAGCCGGGGCCCGCGACGGCGACCGCGGGCGAGAAGTCGCGGGATCCGTACAACCCAGGGGCCGTTGTCCGAGTCGCTGTATACGCTCGTCGTACCTTTCCCGCACGTCCCGCCGCGTGCCAGTCCCTTCAGGAGCAGCCATGCACGGCCCCGGCCCCACCATGCCGCGCAGCAGGCCCAGCCCCGGGGTGCTGGTCGCCCTCCGGGTGCTGTTCGTCGCGCTCACCCTGTGCAGCTGCGGTCTGCTGTCCTGGGCGGCGATGCTGCGCATCGCGGTGGTGCGCCGACGCCGTTCGGACTGGGCGCTGTTCACCCTGGTGCTGCTGCTCGCGATCACCACGTTCGTCGTCATCGGCGTGTACGGGAACGAGGGGGAGGACACCCCGCTCAAGGCCGTCGACTGGATCTGCCTGCTCCTGCTGCTGGCGATGGCGGTGGGCGTCACCACGCACTATCTGATCGCCGACATCCAGTACCACCAGAGGCCGCAGGCGCCCCTGCTGCCGCCGCACGGCTGGCTGCCGGCCGGCCAGGGCCACCCGGCCACACCCTCCTACGACCACGCCGGCCGCCCCGCGGCCACCCCCGGCTACGGCTACCCGCCGCAACAGCCGACACCCCCGCCGGGCTACCAGCAGCCACCCCGACAGTACCCCCAATCCCAGCCCCAGCAGCCCCAGCAGCCGCAGCCACACCCCCAACAGCCACAGGCGCAGCCCCAGCAACAGCCCCCGCCCCGGCCGCCCCGCATCAACCAAGTACGTGCCGAACTGGACGAATTGAGCGAGCTCCTGCGCAAGGAAGGCCCCCAGGACGGCGACGGAGGTCACCGCCGGTGAACGGCCGTGTCATCACCGGGCGCTACGAGCTCTCCACCCTCATCGGCCAGGGCGGCATGGGCCAGGTGTGGACGGCGTACGACCAGCGCCTGGACCGCCGGGTCGCCGTCAAACTGCTGCGCCCCGACCGGATGGCCGCCGCGGCCGAGGCCGAGGACATGCGCCGCCGGTTCGTACGCGAATGCCGGGTCACCGCCCAGGTCGACCACCCGGGCCTGGTCACCGTGCACGACGCGGGCAGCGACAACGACGACCTCTATCTCGTCATGCAGTACGTCGAGGGCTCCGACCTCGCCGACCACCTCGCCGAACACGACCCGTACCCCTGGCAGTGGGCCGTCGCCGTCGCCGCCCAGCTGTGCGCCGTGCTCTCCGCCGTGCACGCGGTGCCGATCGTTCACCGCGACCTCAAGCCGCGCAACGTCATGGTGAAACCGGACGGCGCGCTCACCGTCCTCGACCTGGGCGTCGCCTCCGTACTCGACACGGACACCACCCGCCTCACCCACACCGGAACTCCCATCGGCACGCCCGCGTACATGGCGCCCGAGCAGGCGATGGGCGGTGCCGTCGGCCCGTACACCGACCTCTACGCACTCGGCGTGCTGCTGCACGAACTCCTCACCGGCGACGTCCCGTTCGCGGGGTCCACCGCCCTGGGCATCCTGCACCGCCACCTCTACGAGCCGCCGCTGCCGCTGCGGCAGCGCCGCCCCGAGGTCCCGGGACCGCTCGAAGCGCTGGTGCTCGACCTGCTCGCGAAGGACCCGCAGCACCGCCCGGGCTCGGCGCAGGAGGTGTACGAGCGGCTCGCCCCGCTGCTCCCCGCCCGCGGGATCCCCGCCGGACCGCTCGACCCGACCCGGCCCTTCCTGCGCCCGCACGCACCGTGGCCGGACCGGGCCGCCACCCTGACGCCCCCGGTGCAGGTACCGCCGCCGGAACACCTGCCGATGCGGCCGCCGCCCCCGCCCCCGGCACACCCCGCGCACACCCCGCCGCCCGCCGCCCCCGCCCGGCCCGACGTCGCCGCGGCCGTCGACGAGGTCAAGCAGCTGCTCGGCGAGGGCCGCATCACCCAGGCCGTCGACCTCCTCGGCAGCATCCTCCCGGCCGCCGCCGCCGAACACGGCGAACGCTCCCCGGTGGTGCGCATCCTGCGCAAGCAGTACGCGGCGACCCTGCTGGACGACGGCCAGTACCGGCGCGCCCTGCCCGAGCTGCGCCGCCTCGCCGACGAACGGGCCGCCGAGAGCGGTCCCGCCGACCCGCAGGCGCTCCAGTTCCGCTACGACGCCGCGCAGTGCCTGGAACAGCTCGGGGAACCCGCCGCGGCACTCGCCGAGTACCGCGCCCTCCAGCCGTACTACGAGAACGGCTACGTCACCGGCAACGACCCCACGCGCGCCCTGGAACTGCGGCTGAGGTCCGCCCAGCTGCTGCTGGCCCTGGGTGACCACGCGGAGGCGGGACGGCAGCTCCAGGCGCTGCTGTACGACGCCGAGCGTGTGTACGGGGGCTACCACCCGCTGGTCGCGGAGGTACGCCGGGCCCTGGAACGCCAGCACCGCCTCGGCGGCGGCAGGACCTGACCGGCCCCCCACGGGCCGCACCGGGCCGTGCCCCCCACGGGCCGCACCGGGCCGTGCCCCCCACGGGCCGTGGCGGGCCGCCCCCACGGGCCGTGCCCCCTGCGGGCTGCCTCCACGGGCCGCGCCCGGGACTTTGTCCGGTTGTCCGGACAAAGTCCCGGCCCGACCGTCACCCCCGGTTCGCCCTGCCGTCGCCCGGGGGCCACGCCCCCATCCGCCGGGCCGCATAGCGTCCCGCCCATGCCACTGCTGACCCATCCCCTCGCCCGCCGCGCCCTGCGTCCCTTCGCGGCCCTGGTCGACCAGCGCGTACGCACCCAGACCCGCACCACCAGCAGCGAGATCGCCGCACTGCGGGCCGAGCTCGACGTCCTCAAGAAGCAGAGCAACGCCGTCGGGATGCTGCTCGACCGCACCGGCCGGGGCGCGCACCGCATGCCGTCCGCCGAGCAGATCACCCAATTGGTCGCCCAGGTGGCGGACGTCAGCGGCAGCGCGCACGGGCGGCGGGCCGTGACGTCCGCGTTCCGGACCGTCGTGGCGCTCGAAGCGCTCGGTGTCGGACGCCTCGCGGGGGGCACGTCCAACGTCTGCGGAAAACTCGCCACCATTCCGCTTATGGCCCCGCCGAACTCCGACGTGCTCGAAATCGGCACCCTCCACGGCCTCTTCGCGACCGCTCTCACCCGGATGCTGCACCGCGAGGGAATCGAACCCCGGCTGACCATCGTCGACCCGCTCATCGGCTCGCAGCTGCAGCCCGACGCGGTCCGCGACCACGCCGACCCGACCGGCACCCCGGTCCGCGAGGATGTCGTGCGGGCCAACCTGGCACTGGCCACAACCACCCTCACCGCAGACGGCGACAGTGCCCCAACGGCCCGTATTCTCAAGGGTTTCTCGCAGGACCCGGAAATCCGCTCGGCGGTTTCCGACCGCAAGTACGGCGTGATCGTGGTGGACGGCGACCATTCCAGGGAAGGGGTGCTCGCCGATCTGCAATGGGTCGAGGAGATCGTCGCCGACGGCGGAATCGTGGTCCTCGACGACTACGGCGACGCGGCCTGGCCCGGCGTCCGCGAAGCCCTGGAGGACCATCTGGCGGAGGGCGGCTCCCGACTCGCCCTTCTGGGCCGTGTGGCGACTTCCGCTTTTCTCCGTAGCATGTGAAGTGAGTCACACAGAGGCAACCGATACGACGAGAATGCTGTCTCGATAGGCGACCAAACACCCGCCGTGGAATCCCCGTGCGGAGTTCTCGTACAGACCGGAAGTGAGACCCCATGCGCCTGTCGGTCGTGGTGCCCTGCTTCAACGAAGAAATGGTGATCGAGTCGTTCGACGCGAAAGTGCGGTCGGTACTCGATTCACTTCCGGTCGACTACGAGATCTGCTACGTCGACGACGGCAGCTCGGACCGCACCCTCGCCCTGCTGCGCGAGCTGGCCGAAAAGTACCCCGAGGCGCTGCGCTACTCGTCCTTCAGCCGGAACTTCGGCAAGGAGGCCGCCATGCTGGCCGGCCTGCGCGAAGCGACCGGTGACGCCGTCGTCCTGATGGACGCCGACCTCCAGCACCCGCCGGAACTGATCGGGCGGATGCTGGAGCTGCACAGCCACGGCCACGACCAGGTGATAGCCCGACGGGACCGGGACGGCGAGTCGCGCCTCCGCAGGACCCTCGGCCGGGCGTACTACCGCATGGTCAACCGCTGGGTGGACGTCGAGCTCGCGGACGGCGTCGGCGACTTCCGGCTGCTGTCCCGGCGGGCCGTCGACGCCCTGCTGTCGATGCCCGAGCAGAACCGCTTCTCCAAGGGGCTCTTCTCCTGGATCGGCTTCGACACCGTCACTTTCGACTACACCAATGTGGCGCGCGAGGCCGGACAGACGAAATGGCGTTTCGGCGCCCTCGTGAACTACGGCGTCGACGGACTCATTTCGTTCAACAACCGCCCCCTGCGCGTCGCCATTCACCTCGGTCTGCTGCTTGCCGGACTGGCCGCCCTCTATGTGGTGTGGATCGTCGTCAGCACGCTCGCGTTCGGCGTGCGCACTCCCGGATACGCCACGCTCCTCGCCGCGATCGTCGGCCTGGGCGGCGCGCAGATGGTGATGCTGGGGCTGGTGGGCGAATACATCGGCCGGATCTATTACGAGACCAAGCGCCGCCCGCACTTCCTGGTCAAGGAAACGAGCGGGCCGCAGACCACGATGGCCTTGCTGCGCACGAACATCGCCACCACCGGTACCGGCAACACCGTCGGGACCGGGAAAACCGCCGGTACCGGGAAAGCCGCCGGCCCGGGCAATGCCGTCAGCACGACGAACGCCATCGGCGCCGGAAGCACCCTCAGCACGGGAAACAGGGAAATAGGGCAGTGACGGCCTCGCACATCCACCAGGTGCTCCGGTTCGCCCTGGTGGGCGCGGTGAACACGGGAACCTTCTACGCCTGCTACCTCGCCCTGCACCAGTGGCTGCCGTACTACCCGGCCTATGTGCTGGCCTTCGTGATCAGCATGGTGGGGTCGTTCTTCCTCAACACGTACTTCACCTACCGCACCCGCCCCACCTGGCGGAAGTTCCTGCTGTTCCCCCTCACCAACCTGACCAACTTCACGGTCACCTCGGTGGGGGTGTTCGCGCTGGTGGAGTGGGCCGGCATGGACGAGCGGATCGCCCCGCTGGTGGCCGCCGCCGCGGCAATCCCGGTGACCTTCGTCCTGTCGCGGCGCATCCTCACCCACGGGGAAACAGGGAAGACACAGCGGGCGGGGGAGCCCCTGGAGGCAGGGGCGACGGAGCAGACGGGGAAGACGCCGGGAAGCTCTGCCTCCGTTCCCGCCTCCGCCCCCGCAGCCACCCGCACGCGCGCGTGGAGCGAGTCCGAGCTGCTGCGCCGGCTGAGCGGTGAGCGTGCCGTCGCCGTCCTCGCGGGCTGCACCGCGATGGCCGCCTACTGCCTGGCCCTCGCCCTGCGCAACACCTACCCCTTCGGGGAGCGGTCGCGGGCCATCAACGACCTCGGCAACCAGTTCGTCCCGTACCACGCCCACCTGTGGGACCTGCTGCACGGTGAGGCCAGGGGCGACCTGCTCTTCAACTGGAACAGCGGTTACGGCACCCCCTTCCTGCCGGACTTCTTCACCTACCTGACGAACCCGTTCTCCTTCCTCGTCGGGCTCTTCCCGCGCGACCTCGTCGAACTCCCCGTCTTCCTCGTCACCCTGCTCTCCCTCGGTCTCGCCGCCACCGTCATGACCCTCTTCCTGGCCCGCCTGCGGCCCGGCCCCGCCTGGCAGCGCGGGCTGCTGGCGGTCGGCTACGCGCTGTGCGGCTGGGTGGTCAGCGACGGCCAGGCCGACCCCATGTGGATGTGGGGCCCCGTCGCGCTCCCGCTCGTCGGGATCGCCGCCGACTGGTGCCTGCAGGGCCGCCGCTGGTTCCTGGGCACCTTCCTGATCGCCCTGTGCTGGGCGGCGAACTTCTACACCGCCGCGATGGCCACCCTGGGGGCCGCGCTGGTACTCGTCGTACGGCTGCTGCTGCGCGAGGACCTCGACACGCGCGCGCGTGCGCGCGTACTGCTGCGGGCCGCCGGCATGGCCGTCACGGCACTGCTGCTCGTCGCACCCGTGCTGATCGTCAGTTACGTCTCCAGCAAGAGCGCCCAGCCGGTGACCGTCATCGAGTACAAGGGACCGCCGAGCCTGCTGCTCCAGCTCGCCCAGCTGTTCCCCGGCGGACGCACCTCGGCCGCCGCCCCCGGTATCTGCTTCGGCCTGCTCGGGCTGCTCCTGCTGGCCACGTTCGCCTTCCAGCGGGCGGTCCCGGTGCGGGAACGGGTCCTGTGGTGGGGGCTCGCGCTGCTGGTGGCGGTGTCGTTCGTGACCAAGCCCGGCGTCCTGCTGTGGCACGCCTTCGCCATCCCCAACGGCAGCCCCTACCGCGCGACCTTCGTCCTCAGCGGCATCCTCACCATGATCGCCTGGCTGGCCCTCTCCCGCAGGCCCCACCCGCGCGAACTCCTGTACGGGGCGGGCGTGCTCGCGCTCCTGGTGGCGCTCACCGCGGGCCAGCGCACGGTCGGCACCATGACCCTGGTGCTCGCGCTCGGCGGCATCCCCGTCATGTGCGCGGGCCTGACGCTGCTGCACAGGTACGGCGGAGGCGCGGGCGGCGCCGCGTACAAGGGCGCCGGGAAGGCCAGGACCGTCCGGCGCGCCCGGGCACTCATCGCCGCCGGGCTCGGCTGCGCCGTCCTGCTCTCCTGCGCGGCCACCGTCTACTCGGTGACCGGGATCAAACAGCGCATCCCCTGGTACGCTCCCAAGCGGACCTTCGACGCCGAAACCCTGCGGATGCGCGACACCCTGCGCGACGCCCAGGCCGCCGCGGGCCCGGGGCAGCGCGCCGACCCCGGGTCGCACGAGTACGCCAACAACGACCCGATGCTGCTCGGCGCGGCCGGCGGCTCCTACTACAGCAGTCACGTTCCCGCCGAGACCTCGCGCACCCTGCAGGCGCTCGGCGCCGGCTGGTACATCGAGGGCCGGCACACCAAGAGCTTCGCCGAACCCGTCGGGCGTGCCCTGATGGGCGCCACCACGTACGTCGCCCAGGAACCGGCGGGCCCGCGCAAGCCTCTCGTACGGCATGCGCCCGCCGCCCCGCTGGTGACCGTACGGGGGCCGGGGGCGAGCGTGCCACCCGTGCACCCGGGCGGCGACACCACCGCCTTCGACCGGCTGAACAGCGCGATCGGCGCCCCCGTCTACGCGGTGCCGGAGCTCCGCCCCGAGGCCGGGAGCAGCCCGGGGCCCCACGGCTGGCTCCTGCGCCGGGGCGTCCCCACCCGCTTCGAGGTGAGCTGCGCCCCCGGCAGCACGGCGTACGCGCACGCCCCGTGGTTCGCGGGGCGGCTGGCCGTGAACGAGGAGCCGGACCGGGCCTGGTTCGGCCGGGTCACCACCATGACCGCGGCGGAGATCCGCGCCCTGGGCAAGGTGCCGCGCGACGGCCGCCTCTCGCTCACGCTCACCGCCACCCGGCCCGGCCAGAGCCTCCCCCAGCACCCGGTGGGCTGCCTGGACAGTGCCCGGCTCAAGGCGGCCGTCGCCGGCCTGCACCGCACCGCCCCGGACCGGGCGGACCTGTCCGGCCACCGGATCCAGGCCACGCTGAAGCCCGGCAACGCCGGAGGCACGGCCGTCGTCGCGGTGCCCGCGCTGCGGGGCTGGCAGTGTGCCGTGAACGACGGTCCCGAAACCCCGGCCGCCTCCCACCAGGGCCTGCTCGCCGTGCCTCTCACCGAGCGCAGCACCCACTTCGCGTGCACCTACCGGCAGGCCGGGCTCTCGGCCGGACTGGCCGGCAGCGGTACGGCGGTCGTGGTGCTGGCGGGTGCCGCGGTCTGGGCCCGCCTGCGCCTGCGCAGAAGGACGACGGCGCCCACCAGGGCCACCGTGCCTGCCGAGCCCGCCCCGACGGCGGAGCCCGCCCGCAGCCCCGGCGGCCGGAACACGCAGTCCACCTCGCGTGCCCCGTCCGCCAGCGGAACCGCGAGCAGCCCCAAGTAGGAGCCGGCGGGCCGCAGGTCGCCACCGTCCACCGCGCACTGCCACCCGGCGATGCGCGGAACGGCCAGGACGGCGGTCCGCGCGGTGCCCTGCACGGGCGCGGTGCTCCCTGCGGGCGCCGTGCCCCCTGCGGGTGTGGCACCCGCCCCGGATCTGGCATCCGCCCTGGCCGTGGCATCCGCCCCGGGCATGGCACCCGCCCCGGCCCTGGCATCCGCCCCGGCCCTGGCATCCGCCCCGGCCCTGGCACCCGTTCCGGGCGCGGCTCCCGTTCCGGGCGCGGCTCCCGTTCCGGGCGCGGCCCCCGCTCGTGGTGAGGGCAGGCCGTCCGCTGCCGCACCCGCCTCCGGCAGGCCGCCAGCCGTCGGACCCGCCGCCGGCAGGACCGCCCGCAGGGTTCCGTCGCCCGCCTCCACCGACTCCGCGCCGCCCGCCCTCAGCTTCCGTACGGCGGCGGCCAGCAGGTCCTCGCGCAGGCAGGCCACCTCCGCCCCCCGGGCCCCCGTACCGCGCAGTTCGATCCGGACGCGGCCGTCCGCGCCCGCCGTTCCGACCTGCTGCATCGGCGCCCTCACCCGTCCCTTCTTTGCCTCGAAGCCGACCACCCCCGGCGCGCCGCCCGCCGCCCGGGCCACACCCTTGAACCCCGGCGCCCACACGAACACCGGTGCCCCCGCGGTGCACACCCCGGCCGCGCCCTTCAGCCGCTCGTACACCTTCGCCCCCAGCAGCAACTCCTGGTTGGAGAAGGCCGACCGGCCGAAGCGCGGCTCGCGAGGGCCCGTGGTCCGCACCGTCACCAGGGGTGCCGCGTCCCGCCGGACCACCGTGAAGTCGGTGTCCGCGCCCTTCCGGTAGGTCGACCGCAGCCGGACGCCCACGCCGAACAGGGCGTCCGTCACCGGATTGTCCAGGCTGTGCGGCGCGCGCCCGCTGCCGTTCCAGCCATCGCCCAGGGCGCTCAGTGTCCGGGTCAGCACCTCGGAGGTCATGCTGCTGTAGTACGAGGCGCCCTGGCCGCCGACCACCATCGCGTCGTTGTGCACGGTCTGCGCCCGGCCCGGGTCGGTGCGGTGGCGGGGCCAGTCGTCGACCGAGCCGATCACCCGGCTCTGGGCCACCTGCCGGGGGCCGTAGGGAGCATGGTCGTCCTGGGTGGCGACCCGCCGCTTGGCGGCCCACGCCGTCGTCACGGCGGACTGGCCCACCGTGCACCCGACCAGCAGCACCGCGGCCCCGGCGACGTACACCCTGCGCCACACCACGACCTGCCCGCCCACGCGCCACCGGCCCCCGCCCGGCCCAGTCCCGCCGGTCCCGCCGGTCCCGCCGGTCCCAGCGGGGCCACCGACCCCACCAACCTCAGTCCCGCCGGCCTCAGTCCCGCTGGCCCTAGCCCCCCCGGTCCCAGACCCGACCACCCCGCGTCCCGCCCGCCCCAGCAGCACCAGCGCCACCACCGTCATCGCCAGCCCGGCCCCCGTCGCCGGCCACGCCCACCGCCCGGTGAACGGGCTCCCCACCGCCACCACGGCCACCAGCAGCAACGGCACCACCCCGCCTGCCACGGCCCGCCACCCCGGCACCCCGTGGCTCACCGCCACCCACGCCGCGATCACCAGCACCCCGCTCAGGACGAACGTCTGCCGGTACGGGCTCCCGTTCGGTTCCGCGAAGGCGTGCCACGCCAGATGCGTCGGCCCCCACTGCATCGACACCAGCACCGCCACCACCAGCACGCCCCACCCCACCCGTACCCGCACCGCGACCCGCCGGTGGAACGGCAGCGCGAAGGCCAGCACCAGCACGGCGGAACTCACGTACATGGCGGGCGAACTGAAGCCGTACGTACCCGGCAGCAGCCGGGCCAGCACGTCCCCCCACCCGGCAGGACGGAACGTCAGCCCCATCCCCGGATAGGCGTGCCGCGTCCCCGCGAAGACGGTGAGGAGCACCGGAGCCGAGACCCCGATCCCGAGCGCCACCACCGCACAGGCCCGCGCCGCCGCCCGCAGCCGAGGGCGCACCGCGCCACCGTCCATCAGCAGCCGCGCCCCCAGGACCAGTCCGGCGCCGAGCGTCGCCATGTACGCCGTGTAGAAGTTCGCGGTCCACACCAGGGCCACCAGCAGCACCCCGCCGAGGAACCACACCCGCAGCCGGCGCCCCGTACGCACCCATTCCCCCACCGCGCACAACAGGGGGAAGGCGATCAGCCCGTCCAGCCACATCGGGTTGTACGAGGCCTCGATCACCGACCACCCGCACAGCGCGTACGCCGCCCCGAACACCCCCGCGAGCCACCAACGCGCCGCACCCGCTCCCGCCCCCGCCCCGGCCCCCGCCGTAGGTCCGCGGTCCCGCATCAGCAGCATCAGCAGCCACGCCATCACCGCCGCAGCGGCCGCGATCCGCGCCACCGAGGACACGTACACCGCGAGGTCGATCCGCTCGCGCGGAAAGAGCGCCACCAGCAGCGCGAACGGGCTCGACAGGTACGTCCCCACATCCGGCAGGAAGCTGGAGCCGTACCCCGACTGCCAGTTGATCAGCCAGCCGCCGTCCGCCCGCCCGTGCAGCACGTCCCACAGATGGGCGTGGAACGGGACGAACTGTGTTCCCAGGTCGTTCACATTCCGGTTCATCGTCCCGAACGGCCGGCTTCCGGCGAGCGCGGACCCCAGGCAGTGCGCGAAGGAGGCCACGACGGCGGCGAGCAGCGCGGCCGCCGCGGCGGGGCGCTTCGGCCGGGACAAGGCCGCAAGGATCTGACGCATGAAACCGACCGTAAACACGCGGACAGTGCTTTCACCAGCACCCCGCAATTCCGTTAACCGGATCGCCCCCCGCCCGTCACCCACCTCCTGAGGAAACGTCATCTGCGCGCGTTGCCATGACACATGCTCATCTCCCTCGTCGTGCCCTGTTTCCACGAGGCGGACATCGTGAGGCGATTTCACGCCCATGTCGCACGGGAAATCGCCCCGCTCGCCCCCGCAGCAGAATTTGAATTCATCTACGTCGACGACGGCAGCCGTGATGCCACGCTCGATCACCTCAGAGAAATAGCCGCCACCGACCCCCGTGTCCGCTACGTCTCCTTCAGCCGTAATTTCGGCAAGGAATCCGCCATGCTGGCCGGCCTGCGGCACGCCACCGGCGACGCGGCAGTGATCATGGACGCGGACCTCCAGCATCCGCCGGAACTCATCGCCCGCATGATCACCCTGCACGCGGAGGGCCACGACCAGGTGGTCGCCCGCCGCACCCGCACCGGCGACCGCGTCACCCGCACCCTCACCGCCCGCGCCTACTACCGGCTCGTCAACCGGCTCGTCGACGTCGAACTCGTCGACGGCGTCGGTGACTTCCGCCTGCTGTCGCGCCGTGCGGTCGACGCCGTGCTCCGGCTCACCGAATACAACCGTTTCTCCAAAGGCCTGTTCGCCTGGATCGGCTTTCCCACCGCCACCTTCACCTACGAGAACCTGGCCCGCGAGCAGGGCCGCTCGAAATGGACCTTCGGAAAGCTCCTCAACTACGGCCTGGACGGAGTCCTTTCCTTCAACAACAAACCCCTGCGCGCCGCGCTCTACCTCGGCATGCTCCTGCTCGCCTGCGCCATGGCGTACACGGCGTGGATCGTCGGTGACGCGCTGCTCAACGGAGTGGAAACACCCGGTTATGTCACGCTGCTCGTCGCCGTCACCGCGCTCTCCGGCGTACAGATGGTGATGGTGGGCGTCGTCGGTGAATACGTCGGACGCATTTATTACGAGACCAAACGCCGCCCCCACTTCCTGGTGAGCGAGACGAACACCAGCGCGCGGCCCGCCCCCGGCGCATCCGGGTATGCCGGCGACTCGTTGGTCGAATCAGTGGCCCGGACCACTCCGGCTGCCTAACATCAACTCCGCAAGGCCTGTTCGCCCGCCCGACGTTCACCGAGCCGCATCCTCAACCGCCCCGGGAGGCACCCTTTGCACCGCCGCACGCGCACCCGCACCACGCTCCTCCTCTCCGCCGGACTGCTGGTCGCGGCCCCCCTCCTCACGGCGTGCGGCAACGACGCGCATCCCGGGGCCGCGGCCCTCGTGGACGGCGAGCGCATCGAGGTGTCCTCCCTCCAGGGCCAGGTCAGGGACGTACGGGACGCGCAGGCGAAGACCCCGCAGGCCGCCCAGCTGATCAGCAACACCGGACAGCTGGGGCGCGCCAAGCTGCACAGCATGATCTTCGCCCGGGTCGTGGAGCGCGCCGCGGCCGACGCCGGGCTGACCGCCAGCCGCAAGGAGATCCAGGACGCACGGGCCGCGGCCGCCGGGTTCGAGGGCGGCGACGACAAGGTCGCGGCGAAACTCCTCGGCCAGGGGTACGCCCCCGACCAGATCGAGCAGGCCCTGCGCCAGGAGATCCTGCTGACCAAGCTGGCCGCCGCGAACCAGGCCGACCTCGCCAGCCCCGAGGGCCAGCAGAAGGTCACCGCCGTACTGGTCAAGGCGTCCAAGGCCCTGAAGATCAACGTCAACCCGCGCTACGGCTCCTGGAACAACGAACAGATCGGGCTCGCGGCGTACCGCACGCCGTGGATCACCCAGCGGACGAAGAGCGTGGAGGCCGAGGAAGCCCGGGAACCGGCCGGCGGCCCGGAGGGCACCGACGAGGGCCACGCCCACCCTGAGGGCGCGCACTAGCCGCGCCCGGCCGGCGCGCACTCGGCACGGTGCCCCGGGAGGCGCCGCCGACCGGGAGCCGGTCGTGCCCCCGGAGACGCCGCGGTCCGGGAGCCGGTCGTGGTCAGGGAGATGGTCGTGGTCCGGGAGCGCCCGCCACGGCCCTGAAGCCTGCCGCGGTCCGGGAGCCCGCCACGGTCCGGGAGTCCGCCGTGGCCCAGGAGCCCGCCCCGGCCCTGGAGCCGGTCGCGGTCCGGGAGCCCGCCACGGTCCGGGAGCCCGCCACGGTCCGGGAGCCCGCCCCGGCCCTGGAGCCGGTCGCGGTCCGGGAGCCCGCCACGGTCCGGGAGCCCGCCGTGGCCCAGGGGTCACGCCCCGCCGCCCCCGGCCCCCGGGTACCGTCGAGCCGTGACCACCGAAACACCTGACGCCCCCGGCCGCATCGTCCTGCTCACCGCCAGCCACCGGGTCGCCCCCGGCCTGCTCTCCTGGCCCGCCTGGCAGGCCCTGCGCACCGCGGACCGGGTCCTGTGCGCCGACGAGCAGCACCCCCAGTTGCCCTACCTGCACGAGGCGGGCGTCAGCGTCGAGCACCACGCCCCGACCGCCGAAGAGCTGGTCGCCTTCTGTGCCGGCGGCCGCACGGCCGTGGTGCTGCCCTCCGGTGAGAGCGACCAGCGCCTCACCGACGGCCTCGCCCGCCTCGCGGGATCCAACCGGGTCCAGATGCCCGACCTCGAACTCCTCCCCGGTTCGTACGACCTCCCCGGCGCCCGCCTCCTCGACCTGGTCCACGTGATGGACCGGATCCGCCGCGAGTGCCCGTGGTCCTCCCAGCAGACCCACAAGGGACTCGCCAAGTACGGCATCGAGGAGGCGTACGAACTCGTCGAGGCCATCGAGACCGAGGACCGCACCGAGCTGCGCGAGGAACTGGGCGACGTACTCCTCCAGGTCGTCTTCCACGCCCGGATCGCCCAGGAGGCCTCCGGCGAGGAGGGCGACGAGCCCTTCTCCGTCGACGACGTGGCGGCCACCCTCATCGACAAGCTCATCCACCGCCACCCCCACGTCTTCGGCGACGAGAGCGCCGAGACCCCGGCCGACGTGAAGGCCCACTGGCTGCGCACCAAGGCCGTGGAGAAGCAGCGCGACTCGGTCACCGAGGGCGTCCCGCTCACCCAGCCCGCCCTCGCCCTCGCGGCGAAGCTGGCCTCACGGGTACGCGCCGCGGACCTCGACGTGGCGCTGCCTGCGGGGGACGGTGGCATCGGGTACGAACTGCTGGCCCTCGCCGCCCGCGCGGAAGCAGCCGGCGTGGACCCGGAGACCGCACTGCGAGCGGCGTCGCGCGCCTACCGGGACGCGATTGTCGCGGCCGAGAAGGCGGGGGCTGAGTAGTGTTGCGGTAGGGCCTTTCGAGATGCGTGGGGGCGTGCGTGGCAAGCCAGTTGGACCAACTCGCGGACCTGCTGACGCGCACCGCGCGCACCATCCGGTGGGAACAGGTCCGCCAGCAGCTGGAGACCGTGGTCGCGCACAGGTACGACGTCGTCGCCGCAGTCCTCCTCCGCCCGGGAGAAGGGAGCCCCTCTCCAAGGCTCTGGCGGACATGGCTGGAGAACCTCGAAGGCCGGGACCCCGAGGGAGTCGCCGAAATACGCAGGACGCTGACCGAAGCCCTCGGCACGGCCATGCCGGGACAACCCGCGGAAGACCACACCGGCGCACCCGGCAACACCGGCACACCCGGCAACAGCGGCAACAGCGGCAACAGCGGCAACAGCGGCGACAGCGTCAAGCCTCCCACCGGACGCCCCACCAGTCCCGCCCACCCCGGCAGCATCAGCAACACCCTCGCCCACGTCACCGTTCACGACGCCGTGACCCAGATCGGCTCCATCGGCTCCGTCCACCAGGTACGCCACGTGGTGGGGGACAACGTCGACCTCACCGGCAACACCATCCACGGCCAAGTGGTCGGCGTGCAGCACAACACCACCACTCCGTACGGCGCCGCCCTGCCCGCCGCGCACGACTGGCGTCCGGTCGGCGAGGTCGGCCCGGCGGAGTTCGGGGTGCGGCCGGCCCGGCGCACCCCCGGGCTGCCCGACGTCCTGCCGTACGTCCCGCGCGACTGCGACGCCGACCTCGCCGACCGGCTGGCGCACACCGGCTTCGTCCTGCTCCTCACCGAGCCGCTCTCCGGCGCGTCGCACACCGCCTGGCACGCGGTGACGAGGCTGGACGGGTACCGGATGTACGCCCCCGAGCCCGGCGCCGACCTGCGCACCCTGCCCGCACTCCTCACCGACCGGGACGGCGTCCACCGCCCGGTCATTGCCGGGACCGCCGATCGCCGCCCCGGCGGTTGCGTGCTCTGGCTCGACCCCCTCGTCGAACACCTCGGCAGACGCGGCCTGGACCCGGCCCTGCTCGCGCGCCTCAACGCGCAGGGCGTCGTGGTCCTCGCCACCATGGACGCCGACGTCCACCGCGAGTGGCGCACCGACCGGGTGGTCGCCTCGGCCCACCCCGTCGAGATCCCCCGCCGGTGGAGCGAGGCCGAGCGCGAACGCCTGCGCCGGTACGACGACCCGCGCCTGACTACGGCATCCGACCGGGCCGAACGCGGGGGCATCGCCGTTCACTTGGCCCTGGGACACCACCTCCGCGAGGAGTGGCTGCACCGAGGCGTCCACACCGCACACCCACGCGGAGACCTCCTGGTGCGGGCCGCCGTCGACCTCGTCCGCTGCGGAGTGCGCGAGCCGGTCTCCGAGGACCTCCTCTACCGCCTGCACGAGCGGTACTGCGCGCATTCCGAAGTGGTGGCCGCCTCGGGGGAAACGTTCGCCGAGGCCCTCGAATGGGCCACCCGCGACCACTTCGGAGTGGCGGGCCTGAGCCTGCTCGTACCTGGTGGGAAACCGGGCACCTGGCGGGCGCACGGGGTATTGACCGGCAACTACCTGCCTGTGCCCGACGACGTGTGGCTCCAGGTGATCGACGAGGCCACCGCGGAGGACGGCCTCGACCCGGACGCCCTTGCGGACAGGTTCTGCCGGCTCCTGCGCCCGCGGGCGCAGACCGGAAGCCTGCGCACCAGGTTGATGCTCGCCGCACTCCGCAACCGACTGGGCGACCGTGCGGAAGCCGAGTACTGGTACCGCCAGGCGGCGGACGCCGGCAGCGTCGAGGCAGCAGCGACCCTCGGCGCGCTGCTGTGGGAGCGCGACCAGGACGGGGTGGAAACGATCACCTACCTGGAGTCCGCAGCGCGCGCCGGCCAGCCGGGATCGGCCGCACTGCTGGCCCGGCTCCTGCGCCGACGCACCGAACACTGGCTGCGCACCGCCACGGCAGCGGGCGACCCCACCGCGGCCCTCGACCTGGCCTGCCTCCACCTGACCCCGGGCCACATGGCCGAGGGCGTACGAGAACTGAGCGAGGCGGCCACCGGCGGCGACAGCGGCTCCGCGCAAGCCCTGGAGGAGTTGCGGTCCGCGGTGGAGGGCACCGGGTAGCGTCCTTCCGTCCCACCAGGGGTCCAGGGCCCCGGTCAGCCAGGTGTGAAGGACACCGGCAGAACCCTGAGCCCCCGCATGATCAGCCCTCCCCGCCAGCGAAGCTCCTCCGGAGCCACCGCCAGTTCAAGGTCCGGCAGCCTCCGCAGGAGTGTGGCAAGCGCGGTCTGTCCCTCCAGCCTGGCAAGCGGGGCGCCCAGGCAGTAGTGGATGCCGTGGCCGTAGCCCAGATGCGGGTTGTCCTTGCGTGCGAGGTCGAGGATGTCCGGGCCCTCGAACTTCGCCGGGTCGCGATCGGCTGCGGCCAGCACGACCAGGACGGGGTCCCCTACGGCAATCGGGACGCCGCCGATTTCGAGAGGCTGAGTCGCGTATCGCCAAGTGGCCATCTCCACCGGGCCGTCGAATCGGAGCAGCTCCTCCACACCCGTTTCCAGCAGCGAGGTCTCGCCACGGTCGAGGCTCCCCTGGAGAAGGGCCCTCTGTGCCGGATTTCGAATGAGGGCGAGTGCACCGTTGCCCACCAGATTCAACGTCGTTTCGAATCCCGCGAAGAGCAGCACGAAGCACATGGCAACGGCTTCCTCTTCGGTGAGGTGTTCTCCGTGATCGCTGGCCCGGATCAAACCTGAGATCAAGTCGTCTTCTGATCCGTCCGCCCCCAGAGTCTCGCGTTTGCGGTGGATCAGTTCGGCGAGGTAATGGCGGATCTTCTTCACCGACCGTGCAACTCCGCCCCGTGGGCCGCCTCCATGGCGAATCATCATGCCCGCCCAGTCCCGGAAATCGTCCTGGTCCTCACGAGGAACACCCAGGAGATCGCAAATCGCATAGATGGGGAGCGGGAATGCATATTCGTGAATGAGGTCGGCCTCGCCCTTGGAAGCGAACTGGTCCAGGAGTTCATCGGCCAGCTCCTGCACCCGGGGTGCGAACTCCGCCACCCGTCGCGGCGTGAACGCCTTCGAGACAAGCCGCCGCAGCCGGGTGTGGTCCGGCGGGTCGATGTTGAGAAGGTGCGTCATCAGGTTCGCGCTGCGCTCCCCGGGGATACCGGTCTTGCTCTTCCCTGCCGCGTTCTCGGCGTGGTGTGCGGGGTTCTTGCTCAGCCGCTGATCGGCGAGGGCCTGCCGCGCATCGGCGTACCGGGTCACCAGCCACGCCTCGACGCCGCTGGGCAGCGTGGTCCAGTGGACGGGGGAGTGCTCCCGCAGCCATGCGTACGAGGGATACGGGTCGGTGGCGAACTCCCAGGTGAAGAGTTCCGGCGTGGGGTGCAGCGTGTTCACGCCCCGACGGTACCTGGCTCGCTGCCGAGAGGCTCGGCCGGTGCGACGGGCGCTACACGCAGTGCCGATCTCGGCGGATATTCCATATCGCGTTCGATCGCGGCACAGGTGTGTGACATGAAGGATCGCTTCTGCTGCTCACGCGGAGCGTAATTCTCCCTTTTCGCCGCTCCTGCAAATCGCCAGGGATACGCTCGCGACAAATGGCACCGACCCCACAGCGCTTGCAGCAGCGCAATGAGGCCGGAACCTCCCGACGGTGAGGCAACACCTCGGGGACGGAACAGTCTGGGAGGACTGAACATGCCCATTGTGGCACGTGCACGCGTTGACGCCATGGCTATGGCACCGGTCATTGTTGCTCAATACAGTCGTGTATCGACACTGAATCAACTCGACGGGTTCGGCCTCGAGGACCAGGACGGGATCTGCGGAAGGTGGCTCGACAGCCATCCCGCCGCCACGCTCTTTGGGAAGTACACAGAAAGGGCGGTCTCCGGGACGTGCGACAGCCGTCCCGAGATGGACCGGCTCGTGGCAGACGCCCACCAGCAGCGCTTCAACCGCATTCTCGTACCCAAGGTCGACCGCATCGGCCGCACCGCTCGGGCCGCCTACCAGTGGGCCTGGGACATGGCGGACCTGGGCATCGCGTTCATCGCCGTGAGCGAGGGCATCGACACCAGCACCGAAGTCGGCTGGGCCAGGTTCATGGAGTACGTCACCTTCTCCGAACTGGAGTGGCTACGGATCAAGGAGCGCACCGTCGCGGGGCGCGAACTGAAGATCAGCTACGGCGGCTGGCCCGGTGGCCCCGCGCCGTACGGGTATCGCATCCGGGACGAGACGGTCCGAATCGACGGGCGGAAGAAGAAAATTTCTGTCCTGGTCACCGACGCCTGTGAGGCCAGGGTCCTCAGTGTGGCCGTCTCGCTGCTCGTGGACCTCGGCATGAACTTCACGGAGGCCGCCGAGGAACTCAACACGCGCGGGCTGTTCACCCGCAGTGGCGTGCCCTGGACGGTGGCCAATCTCCGCAATCGCCTGCACAGCGAAACCATCCACGACGGCTACGTGGTCTACCGCAAGACCTACCGGGGAGGCGGGAAGAACTCCACCCGCCTTCGCGAGGACGGCACCCCTGTCCATGGCGAACCGGTCAGGATCGGCGTCCCGCCCATCTTTGGCGAACAACGCGCCGGTCTCCTCATGGCAGCCCTCAAGAAGATCGGGTTTCAGAACGGTCGGCACAGCAACCGCCCCTACCCCCTCAGCGGGTGCATCAAGGGCATGTGCGGTGAGGTCTACACCGGCGCCGGTGGGGGCGGCACGGGCGGCGCGCGCGTGTACCGCTGCAAGGGGTCGATCAAGGGTGCTGCTTCCTGTGGCGAGACGCCCTTCGACGCCGACGAGATCGAGCAAGCCGTCCTTGACGAGTTGACCAGGCTCATGAAGTCCGGCGGTGCGCTGCGGGTGCCCGCTGCCGAGCGGCCGAGCAGCCTGTCCGGTGACAGGAAGAAGTACGAGCAGCGCGTCGTCGAACTCGGAGAGAAGGTCGCCGCTCAGGAAGACCTCATCAACAGGCAAGTACCCGAGTACCTCAGGGCCGGGGTAGACGCGCGCATCCTGAAGGCATCGGTCGAGCGGCTCCAGGAAGAACTGGAGAGCATGCGCAAACAGAAGAGCATCGCCGAGCACTGGCTGGAGACCTACGTGCTGCACGAGCGCCGGTCCAGCAGCCTGACCGGCGCCGGTGGCGTTCAGGCCGGGATGTCGCTGGAGGAACGCCAACAGTTGTTCGCCCTCTTCCGCATCGAGGTGCGTCTTGACGCGCGGGAGCACCGGCTCAAGCCCGGCGTCAAGTGCGAGGTCGGCGAATGGCACTGGAAAACCGGAACGCTCGTGCCGCCGGACCCTACGGACGTTGAATGGCAGGCCGTCCTGGAGACGCTGCGGCCACATCTCTCGAAGAAGCACTTTGCCAGCAAGTACGACATCCGCCTGCAATTCTGCGGCATGCTGCACAGACTTCGGCACGGCCTGACTTGGGGGAACATGCCCCTCACCTGGGGAGTCGTCGACCCCATTCGCACACGGCAGTTGAAGTGGTGGCGCACGGGCCTGTGGCCCGACGTCATGAGCACGCTTCACGCGAGCACCCGGGGTGTTCCCGCGTACCGGCTGCCGGTACTTCCCCCGCTCGTGATCGAGGTGCAGCGGCGGTTCGGGGCAGGCACCGAACTGCCATGACGGGCCCGGGTGTGCGCCGGATGCCGATGTTTCCCGTCACGTTCGGGACTTACCGGAGAAGACGGAAAATGACACCCCATCAGCAATGTGACCTTCGCGTGATCTCCACTGCATCAACTTGTGACTGGTGTTCGAGTACGGCTACGTTCACGGGCGACTCGGCAGTGATGGCAGGAAGCCGAGTTGTCGTCAGCTGAAAGGCAACCACATGCGTTCCGGGAACGGTCGGCACCGTCGTCCGCGTCAGGCTCCCGCTCTTATCGTCGCGGCCGGGGTGACCGGGTCCGCGCTCGCGATTCCGCTCCTCGGGGCGACCAGCGCCGGAGCAGCCGAAGCGGGGACCTGGGACCGGGTCGCCGAATGCGAGAGCGGCGGCATGTGGAGTGCCGACCTGGGCAACGGGTACTACGGCGGGCTCCAGTTCTCGCAGGAGAAGTGGGACCGGTACGGCGGTGCCGCGTATGCGCCGCGCCCCGACCTGGCCAGCCGTGCCCAGCAGATCAAGGTGGCCGACAAGATGCTCGCGGCCGAGGGGCCGAAGGCGTGGCCCAGCTGCGCAGTCATCTCCGGGCTCGCCCCGGGCGGCGCGGACGGTTCCGGTTCCGCTTCCGGTGGAGGTGCGGCTTCCGGCGGTGTGGACGCCGCCGACCCCGATACGGGTTCCAGCACGCCGGCCACTCCGCCGGCCGGCTCCGTGCGGCCCGACACGCCCGGCTCGGTGACGGACCGGGACCTGCCGGCGGCCGGACAGGAGCCGAGCACGCCGGCCGGCTCCGCCGAGCCTTCCGCCTCGGGCGCCACGGCCGGCCCCGTCCAGCCGTCCCCGGACAGCAGCGTGGAGCCGAGTACGGGCCCGGGCACCGTCCCGGGTGCGGACACGGGTACGGCTCCCGGTGACGACACGTCCGCCCTGCCGGACGCCGGGCAGAGCTCCCCCGGTGCGCAGACCCCCGGCTCCGCCGGCTCCGAGGGCGGCGGCAAGCACCGCGGTACGCCCGCCCCGGAGAACTCCCTTCCGGGCGCCGACGTTTCGGTGGAGCCCGGTGCGGGCCGGTCCGCCGACCCGTCCGCCGGGTCCGCCCTGCCGCCCGCGACGGACGAACGGGACTCCAGCCGGCACGCCTCGCGCGGGGGCGGCAAGTCCCCTGCCGTGCCCGCCGCGGACGACACGTACACCGTGCGTCCCGGAGACAACCTCTCGCACATCGCCGACGCCGCGAAGCTGCCCGGCGGGTGGCCCGCGCTCTACGAGGCCAACAAGACCGCGCTCGGCGACGACCCGGACCTCATCCGCCCTGGCCAGCACCTCGAACTGGGCGACGAATAACCCGGAAGCCTCCACAAAACACGGGTAGTTCGAGGGTGAATGTCCGGTTCTGTGCGAGTGAGACATGAGTCTCTTCACACCAACTGGCGTGTCCCACCAGGGAGCTCCTGCCGTGCCCCTTCTGACCTGCGTAAACAAGGGTTGAGGGAGGGCAAGGAGGGGTGAGATGTCCCCGATGTGCCTCTTTGAACATCGGGGGCTCCTGTGTTTACGGTCGTCCTCGCTCGCCACCGGTGAGCACCGGAGCCCGTCACGCCGAATCCTGCCGGCGGGCCCCGGGAGCATTCGTCGCGCAAGCGCCGTAGGCAGGAGCGGGGGACCCAAGGTAAGTGCCGGGCCCGGACGTTGAGAGACGTCGGGGAACGGCTTGGGGTGAAGACGCCGAACGGAACGCAGCCTCAGGGCAGCGGGCCGGGAAAGCGGCCGGGCAGACTCACAGCCCGAACCCGACAGCTCACCTCGAAGGCGTCGGTGAGGAGATATCCATGTCGCTTTTCAGCAAGGGCAAGCACCGCCGTCCGTCCAAGGCCACCCGTGTCGCCGCTTACGCCGGCGTCGCCGGTGTCGCGGTCGCCGCCCCGCTGATGGGGGCCACCTCGGCCTCCGCCGCCTCCGTCGACACCTGGGACGCCGTCGCCCAGTGCGAGTCCGGCGGCAACTGGTCCATCAACACGGGCAACGGCTACTACGGCGGTCTGCAGTTCTCGCAGTCCTCCTGGGCCGCCGCGGGCGGTACCCAGTACGCCGCGCGCGCCGACCAGGCCTCCAAGGGCCAGCAGATCGCCACCGCCGAGCGGCTGCTCGACATGCAGGGCCCGGGTGCCTGGGCCTGCGCCGGTGCCGGCGGTCTGAGCAACGACGGTGTCGACCCGGGCGTCAGCACCGGTTCGCAGTCCGCCCCCAAGAAGCAGAAGCAGGAGCGCTCCGAGGCTCCCGCCGCTTCCCGCAGCGAGACCCGCCAGGCGCCGAAGGCCCAGGCTCCGGCCGCGCCGAAGAAGGCCGTCCCGGTGAAGAAGGGTGACGGCGAGTACAAGGTGAAGTCCGGCGACACCCTCGCCAAGATCGCCGAGGCGCACAAGGTCAAGGGCGGCTGGCAGCACATTCTCGACCTGAATGAGGAAGTCGTCTCCGACGCCGACCTCATCTTCCCCGGTCAGCAGCTCCACCTGCGCTGACCCCCGTGGGGGCGGTGGTCCACCCCCGCCACCCCCATGCCGGGACCCCGGCCTGGCGCGACTTCCCCCCAGTACGCGCCGGGCCGGGGTCTTTTTCATGCGGGCCGCAGCCGAGCCCCTTTCATACACAAGATGAACGCAGTGGTCACCCACGGTGAGAGCCGCTAGGCTCTTCGTCCTGTATTACGGGCATTCGGGCATCTTTTCGTCCCACGGGACGGTCGATCGGCTGGCCGATCGTCCTGCTCCGGTTAGGCTCTTGTCGCAAGGCCGAAAGCGACCCTGCACTGCGCGCCCCCCGGGGCGCCTCTTTAAGCGTCACATCCCATAAGGAGATGCTCGTGCCGTCCATCGACGTCGTCGTAGCCCGGGAAATCCTGGACTCCCGAGGCAACCCCACGGTCGAGGTCGAGGTCGGCCTCGACGACGGCAGCACGGGTCGTGCTGCTGTTCCGTCCGGCGCCTCCACCGGTGCCTTCGAAGCCGTCGAGCTTCGTGACGGAGACCCCAACCGCTACATGGGCAAGGGTGTCGAGAAGGCCGTCCTCGCCGTCATCGAGCAGATCGGCCCGGAGCTCGTCGGCTACGACGCGACCGAGCAGCGCCTGATCGACCAGGCGATGTTCGACCTCGACGCCACCGAGAACAAGGGCTCGCTCGGCGCCAACGCCATCCTGGGCGTCTCCCTCGCCGTCGCGCACGCCGCCTCCGAGGCCAGCGACCTGCCGCTGTTCCGCTACCTCGGCGGTCCCAACGCGCACCTGCTGCCCGTCCCGATGATGAACATCCTCAACGGTGGGTCGCACGCCGACTCCAACGTCGACATTCAGGAGTTCATGATCGCTCCGATCGGCGCGGAGTCCTTCTCCGAGGCCCTTCGCTGGGGCGCCGAGGTCTACCACACCCTCAAGAAGGTGCTGAAGACCAAGGGCCTGTCCACCGGCCTGGGCGACGAGGGCGGCTTCGCCCCGAACCTGGAGTCCAACCGCGCCGCGCTCGACCTCATCATCGAGGCCATCACGCAGGCCGGTTACGTCCCCGGCGAGCAGATCGCGCTCGCGCTCGACGTCGCCGCGTCCGAGTTCTACAAGGACGGCAAGTACGAGTTCGAGGGCCAGTCCCGCTCGGCAGCCGAGATGACCGAGTACTACGAGGAGCTCGTCTCCGCGTACCCGCTGGTCTCCATCGAGGACCCGCTGTACGAGGACGACTGGGCCGGCTGGAAGGTCATCACCGACAAGCTGGGCTCCAAGGTCCAGATCGTCGGCGACGACCTCTTCGTCACCAACCCGGAGCGCCTGGCCCGCGGCATCGAAGAGGGCTCGGCCAACGCCCTGCTCGTCAAGGTCAACCAGATCGGCTCGCTGACCGAGACGCTGGACGCCGTCGAGCTCGCCCAGCGCAACGGCTTCAAGTGCATGATGAGCCACCGCTCCGGCGAGACCGAGGACGTCACCATCGCCGACCTCGCGGTCGCGGTGAACTGCGGCCAGATCAAGACCGGCGCCCCGGCCCGCTCGGACCGCGTCGCCAAGTACAACCAGCTGCTGCGCATCGAGGAGATCCTCGACGACGCCGCGGTGTACGCCGGCCGCTCGGCGTTCCCCCGGTTTCGCTCTGCGAACCAGTAGGCACAGCAAGGGCTGAAGAGGCTCCCGGTAGCTCCGTAGCTCCGTAGCTCCGTAGCTCCGTAGCTCCGTAGCCCCGCTCCGGTAGCTCCGGTTGCCCCGGCTGGCACGCCAGTCGTCCCTACGTCCCCGGCCACGGTCCCGTACCGTGTCCGGGGACGTAGGCGCGTGACGGGGAGGCGGCGGAAGTGGCAGGCAAGGACCGGTTCTCCACGACGACCAGGCTCCGGCTGCTCGGCGAGCAGACCGCGGCCCGGGTCTACCGCTCCCAGACCCGCCGCCAGGCCCGCCGCTCGCGGCTCACCGGCCGGGCGGCGCTGCTGGTGCTCGTGTTGTGCACGCTGGTGGTGGCCCTGGCGTACCCGATACGGCAGTACGTGTCGCAGCGCACCGAGATCAGCGACCAGGAGCAGGCCAGGAACGAGGCCGCGCGCCGGGTCGAGCAGCTGCGCGACGCCAAGGCGAGGCTCCAGGACGACGCGTACATCGTGCGGCTCTCCCGGGAGCACCTGCACTACGTGAAGCCGGGCGAGACCGGTTTCACCGTGTACGACCCCGAAGCCGGCGGAGCCACCCGCCGCCCCGGCCAGGACGAGGCCGCCGAGCAGCCCTGGTACTCGAACCTCTGGGGCGGCGTCGACGAGGCCGACCGCCAGGAGCCGTAGCCGACCGCCAGGAACCGCAGCCCGCCAGGAGCCGTAGTGGCCCCGCCCGCCCGGCCGAACCCCCGTAGAACCTTGCAGACCCACGACAGAAGGCACGCATGAACACCCCGCCCCCGACCACGCCGCGCACCGAGCCCACCGAGCAGGACATCGAGGCGTTCCGGCTCCAGCTGGGCCGCCCGCCGCGCGGGCTGCGCGCGATCGCGCACCGCTGCCCCTGCGGCAACCCCGATGTGGTCGAGACGGCCCCGCGGCTGGAGGACGGCACGCCGTTCCCCACGCTCTACTACATGACCTGTCCCCGGGCGACGGGCGCGATCGGCACTCTGGAGGGCTCCGGCCTGATGAAGGAGATGCAGGCGCGGCTGGCGGACGACCAGGAGCTGGCCGACACCTACCGGGCGGCGCACGAGGACTATCTGAAGCGGCGCGACGAGATCGAGGAGCTGGTGGGCTTCCCGAGCGCCGGCGGGATGCCCGACCGGGTGAAGTGCCTGCACGTGCTGGTCGGTCACTCGCTGGTCGCGGGCCCCGGGGTGAACCCGTTCGGGGACGAGGCGCTCGCACTGCTGCCCGAGTGGTGGGCCAAGGGGCCGTGCGTGACGCCGTGCGCCGAGGACGCGCAGCCCCGGACCGTGCCGGAGGACGCCCGGTGACCCGGGTCGCCGCCATCGACTGCGGTACGAACTCCATCCGCCTGCTGGTTGCCGACGCGGACCCGGCCACCGGCGAACTGGTCGACCTGGACCGGCGGATGACGGTCGTCCGGCTCGGCCAGGGCGTGGACAGGACCGGCCGGCTCGCCCCCGAGGCGCTGGAGCGCACCTTCGCGGCCTGCCGCGAGTACGCGCAGATCATCAAGTCCCTCGGAGCGGAGAAGGTCCGCTTCGTGGCGACCTCCGCGTCCCGGGACGCGGAGAACCGCGACGAGTTCGTCAGCGGTGTGCTGGACATCCTGGGCGTCGAGCCCGAGGTGATCTCCGGCGACCAGGAGGCCGAGTTCTCCTTCACCGGTGCCACCAAGGAGCTGGCGGGCAGCGGCCGCGACTACCTCGTGGTCGACATCGGCGGCGGCTCGACGGAGATCGTGGCCGGCGGTGAGTCCGTGGAGGCCGCGCGCTCCGTCGACATCGGCTGCGTACGGCTGACCGAGCGGCACCAGCCGTCCGCGCCTGCCTCGCCGTACGAGGTGGCCGCGATCCGCGCCGACATCGAGGCGGCGCTCGACCTGGCCGGGCAGAGCGTCCCGCTGGCCGGGGGCGGGCGCACGCTGGTCGGGCTGGCCGGGTCGGTGACCACCGTCGCCGCCATCGCGCTCGGGCTGGGCGAGTACGACAGCGCCGCCATCCACCACTCCCGTATCCCGTACGCGAAGGTCCGGGAGATCACCGAGTCGCTGCTCGCCGCCACCCATGAGGAGAAGGCGGCGATCCCCTCCATGCACCCGGGCCGGGTGGACGTCATCGTCAGCGGGGCGCTCATCCTGCTGGCCCTCATGGAGCGGGTCGGGGCCTCGGAAGTGGTGGTCTCCGAACACGACATTCTGGACGGCATCGGATGGTCGGTGGCCTGAGCCGGGCCGCGTGAAAGACCGCGCGCCACGAACTTCGTGAAGTTCTTCACAAGGAAAAGGGGCCCGATGGGCCCCTTTTTCACGTCGTCGTGACCCGCGGTGCACCCGGGCGGTCCCAGGGCGTGCATACCGGACGGTTCCGGGCGCGTGCCTGGAGTAGGGGAGAGATAAGTGGTCCAGTGGGCGCCGGAGGTCATCGGGCCTGCTGGGAAGGGGTTTTCAACGCATCCGGCAGGGTGCTGGTTCCCCTTCGGAACATGACCCCGGTCACGCGGGTCGCGGAGTGTAGCAGAAGGGTCGGAAGACCTTGTGAAGGGGCTCACGAGGTACCCCCCGGGACGGGGTGGATACTCGATTGCATGAGCACCACGGAGCGTCCCAGGATCCTCGTAGTAGGCGGTGGGTACGTAGGCCTGTACGCGGCACGACGCATTCTCAAGAAGATGCGTTATGCGGAAGCGACCGTCACGGTCGTCGACCCGCGCTCGTACATGACCTACCAGCCCTTCCTGCCCGAAGCCGCCGCCGGCAACATCTCGCCGAGGCACGTCGTCGTACCACTGCGACGCGTCCTTCCCAAGGCCGAGGTGCTCACCGGTCGGGTCACCACCATCGATCAGGACCGCAAGGTCGCCACGATCTCGCCGCTCGTCGGCGAGGCCTACGAGCTGCCCTTCGACTACCTGGTCATCGCCATGGGCGCGGTCTCGCGCACCTTCCCGATCCCGGGCCTCGCCGAGCAGGGCATCGGCATGAAGGGCGTCGAAGAGGCCATCGGTCTGCGCAACCACGTCATCGAGCAGCTCGACAAGGCGGACTCCACGACCGACGAAGAGGTCCGCCGCAAGGCGCTGACCTTCGTCTTCGTCGGCGGTGGCTTCGCCGGTGCCGAGACCATCGGCGAGGTCGAGGACATGGCCCGCGACGCGGCCAAGCAGTACAGCAACGTCAGCCGCGACGACATGCGCTTCCTGCTCGTCGACGTCGCCGACAAGATCCTCCCCGAGGTCGGGCCCAAGCTGGGCGAGTACGGCAGGAAGCACCTGGAGTCCCGCGGCGTCGAGGTCTACCTCAAGACCGGCATGGACTCCTGCGTCGACGGCCACGTCAAGCTGAACAACGGCGTCGAGGTCGACTCCCACACCATCGTGTGGACCGCCGGCGTCAAGCCGAACCCCGCGCTCTCCCGCTTCGGTCTGCCGCTCGGCCCGCGCGGCCACGTCGACACCCAGGCCACCCTCCAGGTGCAGGGCAGCGACTACATCTGGGCCGCCGGCGACAACGCCCAGGTCCCGGACCTGGTCGGCCGCAAGAACGGCAACCCGAACGCCTGGTGCCCGCCGAACGCCCAGCACGCGCTGCGCCAGGCCAAGGTCCTCGGCGACAACGTGGTCTCCGGCATGCGGGGCTTCCCGCAGAAGGAGTACAGCCACGCGAACAAGGGCGCGGTGGCGGGTCTCGGCCTGCACAAGGGCGTCGCGATGATCGTCATGGGCAAGATGAAGATCAAGCTCAAGGGCCGTCTCGCCTGGTACGCCCACCGCGGCTACCACGGCATGGCGATGCCGACGTTCAACCGCAAGATCCGCGTGCTGGCCGACTGGACGCTGGGGATGTTCCTCAAGCGCGAGGTCGTCTCGCTCGGCGCCATCGAGAGCCCCCGCGAGGAGTTCTACGAGGCGGCCAAGCCGGCCCCCGCGCCGGTCGACGCGGTGAAGATCCCGGCAGCCGCCGAACCGCGGAAGACCGAGGCCAAGGCTTCCTGACGCCTCACCCGCAAACCCGGACAGCAGTCCGGGCAGCAGCCTCCCGAAGGGGCCGCCCGCCATCCGTGGTGCGGGCGGCCCCTTCGGCGTTCCCGCGCATCGTGGTGCGGGCGGCCCCTTCGGCGTTCCGCCTCCGTGGTGCGGGCGGCCCTTTCGCGTTCCGCCGCAGAGGTATCTGTGCGCGCCACGCGTTTTGCCCGCCCGTTGCCGGACTCCGGGATGCGGCGGCCGTCCACCGGTGTTATCCGGGAGGTACGCCGACGTCGTACGTCCCGCGGACGACGGCGGCGCCGATACGCCGAAGTGACACGGAGGTGCGCACCATGGCCGATGCCGCGCAGAGGCTGACCACCCTTGCCGAGGAACTCCTCTCCACCCCCCTCCCGGTCCGCATCCGCGCCTGGGACGGCAGCGAAGCCGGCCCGCCCGGCGCCCCGGTACTGGCCGTGCGCGACCGCAGGGCGCTGCGGCGCCTGCTGTGGAAGCCCGGCGAACTCGGTCTCGCCCGCGCCTGGGTGGCCGGTGAGCTCGACATCGAGGGGGACTTGTACGAGGCCCTGGATCTGATCGGCCAACTGCTGTGGGAGCGCGAGGACGAACCGGGCAAGCGCGTGCACCCGGCCCGCGACCCACGGCTGCGGGCCGCCGCCCGCGAACTGCTCAAGCTGGGCGGCCCGCTCCCGCCGCCCCCCGCACCCCCCGAGGAACTGCGCCGCCGCACCGGAATGCTGCACACCAAACGCCGGGACAAGGAGTCCATCAGCCACCACTACGACGTGGGCAACGACTTCTACGCCCTGGTCCTCGGCCCCTCCATGGTCTACTCCTGCGCCTATTTCTCCGACCCCGCCGCCACCCTCGAGGACGCCCAGCACGACAAGCTGGACGTGATCGCCCGCAAGCTGGACCTGCGGCCCGGACAGCGCCTGCTGGACGTGGGCTGCGGCTGGGGCTCGATGGCCGTCCACGCCGCCCGCCACTACGACGTACGGGTCACCGGCGTCACCCTCTCCACCGAACAGGCCGCGCACGCCCGCAAGCGGATCGCCGAGGAGGGACTCACCGACCGCATCGAGATCCGGGTGCAGGACTACCGCGACGTGAACGACGGCCCCTACGACGCGATCTCCTCGATCGGCATGGCCGAGCACGTCGGCGCCGTCCGCTACCGCGAGTACGCGGCCGACCTGTACGCCCTGCTGAAGCCCGGCGGGCGGCTGCTCAACCACCAGATCGCCCGGCGCCCGGTCGCCGACGAAGGGGCGTACCAGGTGGACGAGTTCATCGACAGGTACGTCTTCCCCGACGGGGAGCTGGCACCCGTGGGGCGGACCGTGTCCCTCCTGGAGGAGGCCGGGTTCGAGGTCCGCGACCTGGAATCCCTCCGCGAGCACTACGCGCTGACCCTGCGCCACTGGGTGGAGCGTCTGGAGACGCACTGGGAGGAGGCACTGCGCACGGTCACGCCCGGCCGGGCCCGGGTCTGGCGGCTCTACATGGCCGCCTCCGCGCTCTCCTTCGAGCGCAACAGGATCGGGGTCAACCAGGTGCTGGCGGTCCGCCCCGAGAGCTCCGGCGCATCCGGGATGCCGCTGCGCGCCCGGGTGTGGGGCGGGTGACCTCCTGACGGGTCATGGGCTGCGCGGACCACCGACGCAGGCGGCCCCCGCGACGTGCACACGTCGCGGGG